>CAZUKC010000182.1:0-3587 GCA_964620375.1 uncultured Ramlibacter sp.
GACCTGGCGCCAACTGGGCTACCACGACAAGCCCCTGGGGCTGCTGGATGTCCAGGGCTACTACCAGCCCCTGCTGCAGTTCCTGCAGGCCAGTGTGCGCCAGGGCTTCATGAACGACTGGCAGATGGACCTGGTGAAAGTGGAGACCGACGCGTCCTCCCTGCTGCGGTCGCTGGTGCAGGGCGCGGGACTGGCCTCAGCGGTCGACCTGAGCCGGATCTAGGGGGCGGCGCGCCCACCCCGCGGCCCGTTCAGCGCGGGCGCTCAGACCGCCGATTCGTCCGTCTCGCCGGTGCGGATCCGAACCACGCGTTCCACCGAGGTAACGAAGATCTTGCCGTCGCCGATCTTGCCGGTGCGGGCGGCCTTGACCACCGCATCGACGCAGCGATCGACATCTTCGTCGCGGACCACGAGCTCGACCTTCACCTTGGGCAGGAAATCGACCACGTACTCGGCACCGCGATAGAGCTCGGTGTGGCCCTTCTGGCGGCCAAAGCCCTTGACCTCGGTGACGGTGAGCCCCGTAACGCCGCAGTCGGCCAGCGCCTCCCGGACTTCTTCGAGCTTGAAGGGTTTGACGATGGCGGTGATCTGCTTCATGGGGGACGGTCTCCGGGAAGTACGGCAGCCCGGGGCTCAGGCACGGAAACGGGCCGTAATAGGATAACGCCAATCCTTGCCGAAGCTTCGGTGCGTCACCCGAATCCCGACTGGCGCCTGGCGTCGCTTGTACTCGTTGAGGCGAATGAGGCGGGCCACGCGCTCGACGACGGCGCGGTCGTAGCCCTGGGCCACGATGGACTCGATGCCCTCGTCTTCCTCCATGTAGCGCGCCAGGATGGCATCAAGCACCTCGTAGGGTGGCAGGCTGTCCTGGTCCTTCTGGTCGGGGCGCAGTTCGGCGCTGGGCGGACGGGTGATGATGCGCTCGGGAATGGGGTTGGCGCCAGTGCCGTAGGGGTCATGCGCGTTGCGCCAGCGGGCCAGGTCGAAGACGCGGGTCTTCAGGACGTCCTTGATCACCGCAAAGCCGCCCGCCATGTCGCCGTACAGCGTGCAGTAGCCGGTCGCCATCTCGCTCTTGTTGCCGGTGGTCAGGACGATGCTGCCGAACTTGTTGGACAGCGCCATCAGCAGCACGCCGCGGATGCGGGCCTGGATGTTCTCCTCGGTGGCGTCCTCGGGGCGGCCGGCGAACTCGGTGGCCAGGGCCGCTTTGAAGGACTCGAACATGGGCGCGATGGAAATCTCGCCATAGCGCACACCCAGTCGCCGCGCCATCTCGCGCGCGTCGAGCCAGGAAATGTCGGCGGTGTACGGGGACGGCATCATGACCGCCCGCACCCGGTCAGCGCCCAGGGCGTCCACCGCGATGGCCAGCACCAGGGCCGAATCGATGCCGCCCGAAAGCCCCAGCAGCACGCCCGGAAAGCCGTTCTTGCCCACGTAATCGCGAACGCCCAGCACCAGGGCGTCCCAGAGTTCGGCTTCGGCGCTGGCTGCGGGCGCCGCCGGCCCGCTGATCGCCACGCCCTGCGGGCCCGGCTGCAGTTGCATCAGCGCCAGGTCTTCGCGGAAGGACGGCGCGCGGGCCGCCAGGGCGCCGTCGGCCGCGACTGCGAAGGAGCCGCCGTCAAACACCACCTCGTCCTGCCCGCCCACCAGGTGGGCATAGACCAGCGGCAGGCCCACTGCCCGTGCGCGCTCGGACATGCGGTCGATGCGTTCCTGGCCCTTGCCCACGTGAAAGGGCGAGGCGTTGATCACCGCCAGCACCTGCGCGCCCGCCTCACGCGCCAGACGGGCGGGCTCGTCGAACCAGGCGTCCTCGCAAATGAGCAGTCCCACACGCACGCCCTGGACCTCGAACACGGCGGTGCCGTCACCCGGCGCGAAGTAGCGGCGCTCGTCGAAGACCTGGTAGTTGGGCAGCTCGCGCTTGGCGTAGCGGGCGACGGTGCGCCCCTCGCAGACCACGGTGGCGGCATTGAAGCGGCGCTGGACCTGCACAGAGCGGCTGCGTTCGTCACCGCCCAGGGGGTGGCCGACCACCACGTGCAGGCCTTTCAACCCGGCGAGCTCACGGGTCACCGTCTCCAGGGCATGATCGCAGGCATCCATGAACGCGGGACGCAGGAACAGGTCTTCGGCGGCATAGCCGCACAGGGCCAGTTCGGGGGTCAGAACCAGGCGCGCGCCGCGGGCGTAGGCTTCGCGGGCGGCGGCAATGATCTTGTGGGCATTGCCGGACATGTCGCCCACCACGAAATTGAGCTGGGCGATGCAAAGGGACAGGGACATACCGGCAGTGGACAACAACTCGAACGATTATGTCACCCGCGTGTCGACAGATCCGGCGCAGGTGCCGCGTGCCGCCTGGAATGCGCTGCTGGCGCTGGACCCGGCGGCCTCGCCCTTCGTACGCCACGAGTACCTGTGCGCCCTGCACGAAAGCGGCAGCGCCACCTCCCGCACCGGCTGGACACCCGCCTTCATCACCCTGTGGCGAGGCGAGCACCTGCAGGCGGCCTGCCCGCTGTACCTGAAGGCGCATTCCTACGGCGAGTACGTGTTCGACTGGGCCTGGGCCAACGCCTACGAGCAGCATGGCCTGCCCTATTACCCCAAGGCGGTGGCGGCGGTGCCCTTCACGCCGGTGCCCGGCACTCGCCTGCTGGCGCGCGACGACGCTGCACGCCAGGCCCTGCTGCGGGCGGTGCTGCGGTTCTGCGATCAGGAAAAGCTGTCCTCCCTGCACCTGCTGTTCCTGGACGAAGCGGATCGCCGGGCCTGCGAGGTGCTGGGTCTCATGGCGCGTCACACCGTGCAGTTCCACTGGACCAACACCGACCCGGGCTATCCGGATTTCGAGGCCTTCCTGGCCGACCTGTCGCAGGACAAGCGCAAGAAGATCCGCCAGGAGCGGCGCAAGGTGGCTGAGGCGGGCGTGCGCTTTGAAGCGATCACGGGCCCGGACATGTCCACCGCCGACTGGGATTTCTTCTACCGCTGCTACGAGCGGACCTACCTCGAGCACGGCAACCCGCCCTACCTCACGCGCGAGTTTTTCGACAGCATGGCCCGCGACATGGCCCCTCATTGGGTCCTGTTTCGAGCAGAGCGGCAGGGGCGCCCCATCGCCTGCAGCCTGGTGGCCGTCAGCGAGGCAGCGCCCACCGGCGTGGCCTATGGCCGCTACTGGGGCGCGCTGGAGCGGGTGGACTGCCTGCACTTCGAGGCCTGCTACTACCAGCCGCTGCAGTGGTGCATCGAGCAGGGGCTGCGTCGCTTCGAGGGTGGCGCGCAGGGCGAACACAAGCTGGCGCGGGCCCTGCTGCCGGTGCGGGCCGACAGCGCGCACTGGCTGGCGCATCCGGCATTTGCCGACGCGGTGGCGCGCTTTCTGGAGCGCGAGGGCCAAGGGGTGGAGCGTTACCTGGAGGCTCTGGAGCGCCGCAGCCCGCTGCGGGCGGACGGGCCGCAGTAGTCAGGGCAACACGTTGCCGGGGCGCATCCGGTGCCGCGGCGCGTCACTCGCCGGTCGCCGGTCGCCGGTTCAGCCGCCGTGCTCTCTCTTGTAGTTG
>CAZUKC010000183.1:0-2173 GCA_964620375.1 uncultured Ramlibacter sp.
CATAATCCACAGGTCCGCGGTTCGAATCCGTGAAGCGCCACCAAACAAAAGCCCTTGGCAGTGATGCCAGGGGCTTTTTCTTTGGCTGGCCCGCGTGGTTGCAGTGCCCTTTAAAACACTTTAGCAAATTCGCAAATTGACCATCGTATGATGGTATTTAAATTACAACCATCCAGCGCTTAAGGCCTCGCATGACGGCGCTGTGGCAGATTGGAGCACTCGATGACAACCATGACCCAAGCCCTGCGAAGCGCGTGCTGTTTTGCGCTCGTGCTGGCACTTCAGAGCGCTTTCGCGCAGTCCCCAGCGCCCACCGATCGGGAAAAGCGTTTTCCGATTGACCCCTCCTACAGACAGAATTTCGGGGGACAGGGGTTTAGGTCCAGCCAGTGGGTGGGAACGCTTACCCACCTGCACAAGCTGTTCCCCACCTGCATGGCGCAGCCTTCGGATAACCCCCTTGTCATCGAGAAGACCGGGGGGACTATCGACTTTCGGTTCAAGCGCTTGTTGACCGAGACCAGCTTGCGAGCGTACGAGGAAGGCGCAGACTTTCTCGGCATCACGATCTTCGATGGCCAGCGCATCGTGCACCAGCGGTTCTTCTCTGAGCGAAATGCCGATGACTTGATGCCCTCCTTCTCGATGGCCAAGTCCTTGATTTCAATGATGGTGGGCATCGCGCTTGACGAAGGAAAGATTCGCTCGCTCGACGACAAGGTTGCAGACTACGCGCCGCGTCTGGCGCAGTCGTCCTACGGTGGCACCACTATCCGCAACCTGCTTCGGATGTCGTCTGGTGTGCCGTATTCAGAGAGTTATTCCGGCTCGGACGATCAGGACAGGTTTCAGGCGGCCGCGACTGCGGCTGGCGGCTCCGTCATTGACACCATTCACCTGTTCAAGCGGGTCGCCCGGAATCCAGGATCCGAATTCAATTACGCGTCCATCGAGACCACCGTCTTGGCCGAAGTCGTGCGGGCCGCCACGGGCACAGACACCTGCCGATACTTTGAAGAGAAGATCTGGAAGCCCATCGGCGCACGCGCAGCGGCCTATTGGGTGACCGATTCAAAAGGCGACGTGATGGGTCACAACTTCTTTCTCGCCACCCAGGATGACTTCCTGAAACTGGGGATCTTGCTGGCCAATGGCGGCGAGATCAACGGCAAGCGCATCTTGTCGCAGCGCTATATCCAGGAAGGGACCG
Source organism: uncultured Ramlibacter sp. (assembly GCA_964620375.1). Classification (GTDB taxonomy): domain Bacteria; phylum Pseudomonadota; class Gammaproteobacteria; order Burkholderiales; family Burkholderiaceae_C; genus Ramlibacter. The sequence goes on from CAZUKC010000183.1 coordinate 1,211, forward strand.
ATGTCACCCAGCAGCCACCGGCGTTCCAGTTTGGGAAGGTCAACCAGATTTCGGGTTACGGCTACCAGTTCTGGCTCGGGGCTGTCCCCGGTCGTTTCGCCATGATCGGGATCCGTGGACAGTCGATGTACATCGACCAAGCCACCCGAAAGGTGATCCTGATCAACAGCGCCTGGGATCGCCCTGTTGACAAGCTCCGGTCGCTAGCCCGGTACAACATGTTCGAAGCCTACGTCGCGGGCGCAGGCCGTTAGCACGCGCGGGCCGCCGCCGATTGCGCCTCGGGCCGCCAAAGCCGAATGCCCCATTCTTTCGTTTTGGAATTGGTGGGCGGTTTGACGATGGTTTTCCAGGGAGCTACTATGGTCGGCTTGACTGCGCGAGAAGACCTATGTTCTTTTCTATCTGCAAAAACTCAAACACCAAAACCTTATTGGCCTGCCTGACGATGGTTGCCCTGGCGCCCCTGGCGCAAGCGCAGGAGGTCGTCTCCGTGTCCGCCGCGTCCGATCGCGGCCGAATCAACGAAGACATCGCCATCCAGATCAGTCTGCGCTCGACCGGCCAGACGGCCTACTGCGGCCTGCGTGTGGACTACGGCAACGGTGTCGGCCAAGACCTGCGCATCGAGAACGAAGCCGGCCTGACGCAGACCCTGCAGGCGCGCTACACGAACCCGGGCCGTTTCACCATCACGGTCAAGGGCCGCACGCTGGTGCGTGGCCTGAAGACGCTTGCGGCGTGCACGGGCGAGCGGTCCTTCACCGTCAACATTGCCGATCCGGCCGTCGAGCAGATGCGGCAAGAGCTCGAGCGCTCCCGCCAGGAGATCAAGGAACGCGAGGAGCGCGAAGCCCGCAACCGCGAAGAACAGCTGCGGCGGCGTGAGGCCGAGGCCGCTCGCCGCGAAGAAGAGGCGCGTCAGCGCGAGGCAGAAGCGCGTCAGCGCGAGGCGCAGGCGCG
>CAZUKC010000183.1:2273-3571 GCA_964620375.1 uncultured Ramlibacter sp.
GAAGAGGCCCGCAAGGCCGCGCAGGAAGCGGAGCGTGCGCGCGCAGCCGCCGCCGCGGCAGCCACTACCGCCGCACGTCGACCGGCTTCTGCCGCCCCCGCAGCCGCACCGGCGCCAGCGCCGGCTCCCGCAGCGTCCCGACCGGGCGCGCTCTCCGGATTCTGATGGCCTGAAAGTCGACCGACATGCAATGCGTTCAATGTGGTTCCACGCTGCGGGCGACCGCCAAGATCTGCATCCACTGCGGAACGCCGGTTGGCGCTGCACCATCACCGGCGCCCGCTCCTGACCCGGCGCCCGCGCCCGCTCCGGCACCAGCACCCGAGCCCGTCGCGGCGACGCCCGCCCCGCAGGAGCCGGTCGACGCGCCGGTGGCCGCGCCTGCCGTGCAGGCGACCGTCGAGTCCGCGCCGCAACCCTCGGCTCCTCAAGCAGCCGCCGAAGCGATTCCCGAACCTGCCGTCGAACCTGCCGTCGAACCTGAGCCTGCACCTGAAACCGCACCCGAGCCCGCTACCGAAGTTTCCACGCCGGCGGTCGAGGCCAAGCGCCCCCAAGTGGAGGTGGCCCCCGAATTCGCGGCCACGCCGCTGCCTGTGCCCCCGGTCAAGCCTGCGGCCACCGCATCGGCTTCGAAGATGCCCCTGATGATCGGGGGCGGCGTGGTGGTCGCCGTGCTCGCTGGCGCCGGCATCTTCATGTCCGGCAAATCGGAATCGCCCCCACCCGCGGAGGTCAAGGCCAAGACCGCGCCGGTCGCAGGCTCAGCACCGCAGACGTCTGCACCGATGGCCGCCGCGGCAGGCGCGGCGATCGACCGCCAGTGGCTCAATCAGCTCATGGGGCTGGCTGCGAACAACGACTGGGGCTCCGTCCAGACGAAGCTGGAGCAGGCCCAGCCCACCGTACCGGCGGCGGTCGACAAGGCGGCTGCGCGTCAACTCAACACCCAGGCGCTGACCGCCCTGCGCTCTGGGGATGTCCAGGGCGCCGTGACCCTGTTCACGCAGGCCGCGGCCCAGGACCCGGGCGATCCGGAGATCCAGAACAACCTGGGCTATGCCTACCTGCAGGCCGGCCGCCTCGAGGAGGCCCGTCAGTACCTGCTGCAGACCCTGCAGCTGGCGCCCACGCGCGCCCAGGCCTGGGTGAACACGGCCGATCTGTTCGCCCAATCGGGTAATGCCGAAGTGGCGCAGTCGGCGCTGAAGCTGGCCGTCTTCTTCGCCACCGATCGCGCCAAGGCCCTGGCCTCGCTGTCCCGCGAGGAGAACCTGGGTCACGAGCAGTTCAAGGCG
>CAZUKC010000184.1:0-3538 GCA_964620375.1 uncultured Ramlibacter sp.
GCCGCGCCCGCTGACCCAGGAGAGCCCCATGAACGCACCTGCGACCCCCGACACCGGCGAGAACCCGCCGACCCCCGCCGCGGACGCCGTCACGCCCAACGAGCCAGGCTTCCAGCCCGCGCCGCAGCCCCCGGTGCTGGCCGACGTGGTCGAGCCTGCGCCCGCCGCGGCCGTCGCTGAGGCCTCCGCCCCGGCTCCCGCCCCTGCCGCACCGGCTGCAGCGCCCGCCCCTGCCGCGGCACCGGCAGCAGCGGCCGCCGCCCTCCCGATGGCCGGTCTGGACGAACTGGCCGGCACCGTGCTGGATGCCGCAGAACTCGCCAACCGCGGCGCGCAGGCCGCCGCCAGCGTCACCGCCGACCTCCACCGCGCCACCGACGCCTTGCAGGCGACGCAATCAAGCGTGCGCCGTCAGAGCTATGTGGTCATGGGGGTGGTTTCACTGATCACGCTGCTGTCCCTCATGTTCATCGTCGTCACCGGCATCCGCATGAACAGCCGCATCAACCAGCTGGACGCCACCCTGCTGGCCGTGGCCCAGCGCGCAGTCGCCCTCAACGAGGGTCTCAGCTCGCTGGAAACCATCAACGAGTCGGTGGGCAAGCTCGCCGGTCAGGTCGAGGTGCTGGCGCGGGCCACCGGTGAAGTCGGCACCCGCCTGGACCAGACCGCCAAGCAGTCCGAGACCCTGGCCAGCCAGATCCCGGCCAAGACCGCCGAACAGGTGGCCGCCAGCAGCCAGAACCTGGCGCGCCAGTTCGAGGGGCTGAACACCCGCCTGCAGGCGCAGTCCGCAGCGGTGCAGGCCCTGGGCCGCGACGTACAGGCCCTGAAGTCCGCCACCGCCAACGTCGAGAAACTCAATCGCGACGTGCAGGCCCTGGTGACCCTGCAGCGCGAGCGTTACCTGGAAGCGATGCAGCGCAATGCCCCGGCCGGCACGGGCACGAATACCAACGCGAACACCGAGCGTGATCGGGCCCTGCAGTACCCGCGGGTGCAGCCGCCGGTCAGTCCCAACGCCGCCCCGGGCACCACCACCAACAGCAACGGTGCCATCGTGGTGACGCCTCCCCGCGCCAACTGAGTTCACCACCCCCGCCAGGGGCGTGGCGGGCCGGGCTTAGCCGGTGCGTGCCTCGCCCACGCGCAGCTCGTACTTCTGGATCTTTTCGATCAGCGTGGTGCGCTGCAGGTGCAGCAGGCGCGCCGTCTGGGACACGTTCCCGTTCGTGCGCTGCAGGGCCTGCTCGATCAGGCTGCGTTCGATCCGCACCAGCTGCTGCTTCAGCGGCAGTCCGTCAGGTGGCAGGCTCACGATGCCCTGGGCCAGGCACACGATCTCCTCCACCACGTTGGGCGTGGGCGGCTCGCCCTCGGGCGGCGCGAGCTCGGGCAGGCTGCCCGCCACGTGCGCCACCAAGGCGGTGTCGTCCTCGCCCGAGGGAGTGGCCAGGGGCATGAACGCCGGCACGTCCGCGGGCCGATCGAGCATCGACAGCAACATATCGTCGGCCGGCGCCGCCACCGCACGGGGCACCAGCGCCGGTGCGGCCGCCTGCGGCGACTGCCCTGCCACGCGCGTGTGCGCCGTCAGACCCGGGGGCAGCATGCTCGCGGGGATCGCGCGCAGCTGCACCCGCTGGCCGGGGAACAGCGTGGTGAAGCGGTCCACCAGGTTCGACAGCTCGCGCACATTGCCGGGCCAGCGGTAATCCAGCAGGGCCTGCACCAGTTCGTCGTCGAAGCCGATCGGCGCCTGGCCGTCCTGCGCGTGACGCTGCGCGTAGAACGCCAGCAGGTCGGGGATGTCCTCCTGCCGCTCGCGCAAAGGCGCGGTATGGCACGGCAGCACGTTGAGGCGGTAGTACAGGTCCTCGCGAAAGCGCGCCTGCGCCACGTCCTGCGCCAGGTTCTTGTGGGTGGCCGCAATCACGCGCACGTCGATGGCCACCGGACGGGTGGCACCCACGGGCACCACACAGCGGTCCTGCAGCACGCGCAGCAGCTTCACCTGCATGTCCAGTGGCAGGTCGCCGATCTCGTCCAGGAACAGCGTGCCGCCGTGGGCCATCTCGAAGCGACCCACGCGGTCGCTGATCGCGCCGGTGAACGCGCCCTTACGGTGACCGAAGAGTTCGCTCTCGAGCAGGTCCTTGGGGATGGCGCCGCAGTTGATCGGCACGAACGGCGCCTGGCGTCGCGGGCTCTGACGGTGTAGCGCCTGTGCGACGAGTTCCTTGCCGGTGCCGCTTTCACCAGTGATCAGGACCGTCGAGTGAGAGCCTGCGAGCACCTTGATCAGGTCCAGCAGGGTGCGCGTGTGGGCGCTCTTGCCGATGATCGGGGTGGCGGGCGGGGCGTGCATGTCGGGCCGGCAGGTTCAGTGCGGGAGCGGTGTGAAAGCAGACGTTTACTGCGAATCTGGACTTCAACTAGCTCGTTCGAACTACAAACCGATCATTGAACTTCGGAAATCGCCTGAAGCGGTCTTGCTTTCATTGGAGGCACAGCCTGTGGCTTTCCCGATCAAGAAACCCTTATCTGTAAGCAATCCGCGGTGCTGCGCACCCTTGAATGCGATGGTTGTAACACAAATAGCGTTCGCTCACCATTGAGACCGCACCCCAAAGAAAAAGCCCGCCGGGGGGCGGGCTGTCGTCTTGACTGACCGGGTCAGGGTTGGTGGGTGCTGAGGGGTTCGAACCCCCGACCTACGCCTTGTAAGGGCGCCGCTCTACCAACTGAGCTAAGCACCCCCTGTCCGGATCGTTCAGTTCAGTGCGTCCTTCAGGGCCTTACCCGGACGGAACTTCGGCACCTTTGCGGCCTTGATCTTGATGGTCGCGCCGGTGCGCGGGTTGCGGCCGCTGCGCGCGGCGCGCTTGCCCACGGCAAAGGTGCCAAAGCCCACAAGCGACACCGAGCCACCTTTTTTCAGGGTGGTCTTGACGGCGCCGATCATGGATTCCAGGGAGCGCGTGGCGGCGGCCTTGGAGATGTCGGCGTGTTTTGCGATGTGCTCAATCAGTTCGGTTTTATTCACAGGGGCCCCTCGGTGAGAGATAGGTTGATGTCCAGTTTTTGTTCAGTCGCTTTCAGCTCCGAGCACGCAGAGGGCGCGTCGTGACTGCGCGCGTGCGGCCAGGGAAAAGAGCGTCGTCGGTCGGTCCTTGGGTTCGGGCCGGCACATTTGATTAAAGCCACGGCTCCAGAGGCTGTCAATCAGGCGTGGAACCGATGCCATCAGCGGGCCGCGATTGTAAGCGCTAGCCAAATTTCACAGCATCTGGGCGATCGCGCGGCCCAGATCGCCGGTGCTGGCCTTGCCACCGATGTCGGGCGTACGCGGGCCGCCACTGGCCGGATCGAGCACCTTCTCGATGGCGCCCAGCACCGCGTCGTGCGCGGACTTGTAGCCCAGGAACTCCAGCATCATCGCGCCGCACCAGATCTGCCCGATCGGGTTGGCGATCTGCTTGCCGGCGATGTCCGGGGCCGATCCATGCACCGGCTCGAACAGCGAGGGGAACACGCG
>CAZUKC010000185.1:0-3537 GCA_964620375.1 uncultured Ramlibacter sp.
GTGATGTTCGACGCCGAGACCACCATGGCGGTGATGGCGCGCGAGGGCAAGGTGCGGGCACTGGCCAGCACGGGCCTGAGCCGCTCCGCCAACCTGCCGGACATGCCCACGGTGGCCGAGTCGGGTGTGCCCAAGTTCGAAGCCACCATCTGGCTGGGACTGATGGCGCCCAAGGGTACGCCGGCTGACGTCGTGGGCCGCCTGAACGCCGAGGTGCGCAAGATCGTCAACCACCCTGAGGTGAAGGCCACCTGGGCCCGGCAGGGTGCCGTGCCGATGTCCATGACCGTCGCCGAATTTGACAGGCACCTGCAGAACGACATCGCCAACTGGGCGAACATCGTGAAGGTCTCGGGCGCCAAACCGGACTGAGGACACACCATGCATGTATTGAGTGGCGGCGCGGCCGCCGCGGTCGTCCGCGCCGTAGAGGCGGAGTTCAAGCAGCGCACAGGCCGCAGCATCGAGGGCACCTTCAGCGCGGTGGGCCAGATGCGGGACAAGCTGGTGGGTGGCGCACCCTGTGACCTCGTGATCTTCACCCGCCCGCTGGTGACGCAGCTGATCGAGTCGGGCCATGTGCTGGCGGGTAGCGCGCGCTCCCTGGGCCTGGTCAAGACGGGTATCGCGGTACGCAGCGGCACGCCGCATCCGCCGGTACACACGCGCGAGCAGCTGCACGCGGCGTTCAGCGCGGCGCGGGGCATCTACTTCCCGGATCCGGAGAAGGCGACCGCCGGCATCCACTTCATGAAGGTGCTCAAGGCTCTGGGCCTGGACCAGAGCCTGCAGGCGCGCTTTCGTCCCTATCCCAACGGGGCGACCGCGATGGGCGAGATGGCCAGTCGCAGCGAAGAGGGCCTGATCGGCTGCACCCAGGTCACAGAGATCAACTACACCGAGGGCGTCGACCTGGTCGGCGTGCTGCCCCCGGAGTTCGAGCTCAATACCGACTACACCCTGGGGATCTGCACGCGCGCCGCGCATCCCCAGGAGGCCCTCGTGCTGGCCGAGCTGCTGGCGGGGCCGGCTTCCGAGGCGGTGCGGCGCCAGGGCGGGTTCGAGTTCTAGCTCAGGGCGCGCCGCAGGCGCCGTCCCGACCGGCCAGACCGGCCAGTTTCTGCAAGGGTGTGCGCTGCTCCAGGCAGGCCTCGCGCTGCGCCTGTGCCGCCTTGAGCCGGGCGACGCGCGCGGCCTCTTCGCGGGCCGCCTGCACCCGCGCCACGCGCTCGCGGATCTGGGGCATCACGGCCAGGGCGGCCCGCTCGCCTTCCAGAATCGCGTTGGCGCGTTGCGAGAAGTCGGTGCCGCCGATGTCCAGCACTTGCGGCTGCACGATCACGTCGGCGCGCGCCAGTTCGGCCTGCCCGAGCCGCTGGCCCATGATGATGATGGACTGGCCCACGGTACCGAGCAGGCTGGTGGGGGTCTGGCCTCGGGCCTTGCTGGAGATGTCGACCGCGATCACGATGTCCGCGCCAAGTTCTCGCGCCGCATCGACCGGGACCGGACTGACCACGCCGCCGTCTACGAAGCGGTGCCGACCGATCACCACCGGCTGGAACACGCCCGGCACGCTGCTGGAGGCGCGCACGGCCTGGCCGGTGTTGCCCTGGGCGAAGACAGTGCGCTCGCCGTCTTCCAGGCGCGTGGCCACAGCCACGAAGGGCTTGGCCAGGCGCTCCAGCGGCTGGCGGCGCACCTGCTCATTGACGTAGTCCTCGAGCTTTTGCCCGATCAAGAGGCCGCTGGAGGACAGCTGCAGGTCGCGGATGCGGGCCTCGTCCAGGGCGACGGCCTTTTCCTGCAGCTCGAAGGCGTTCATGCCGCTGGCGTAGAGCGCGCCCACCACGCTGCCAGCGCTGGTGCCGGCCACCACCGCCGGGGCAAAGCCATTGGCTTCCAGCATCTTGATGACGCCGATGTGTGCGAAGCCCTTGGCGGCGCCGCCGCCCAGGGCGATGCCGATCTTGATCGCGGGCGGTGGGGCCGTCGCGGCCTGGGGGGCGGGCGATGGGGGCGTGCTGCCGCAGGCGGCCAGAGCAACAGCGACCGCCAGGGCCAGGCCGCGGCGCAGCGTGCAAGGGGCGGATGCAGGGATCGGGCGCATGCCGGGGCAGGGGGTTGTGGGCAAAGGCGGGAGTTTATCGGCCCCAACCGTCCTGCCCCCCGCCTCAGTCCTGCCACAGAAACTGCGCGCGAGCCGTATGGCGGTTCTACGCGCGAGCGACCTTCATGCGCAAGCCACTTCAGGCGTTCTCGGGCGCAGGGTCTGCGCGATGAACGCGGTCAGCGCCCGGCGCAGCGAACTCTTCGCGCAGCGCCTGGCCATGCTGGTCGATGGTGGGCGCTGGCCGGTATTCGGGGGCGTCCCATTCGGTGATCCAGGGCAGGGCGGGCACCTCGACTGACTTGTCGCGTACCGGCATGCGTCGGGTACGCAGCTGAGGGTGGGCGATCAGATCCTGGACGCCGTTGACACTGCCGTAGGCGGTCTGTGCGGTCGTCAGGCGGTCGATCGCTTCGGCGCTGGTCAGGCTGGCGAAGACGGTCGCCACCTTGCCGTCCAGCCATGGCCTGTTCGCCACCCGCGCCGCGTTGCTGCCGGCTCGCGGGTCCTTCGGCAGATCGGGTTCACGCAGCACCTCGCGGCAGAAGTCCGCCCATTCGCGCTCGTTCTGAATGGAGATCACGATGTCTCGACCATCAGCGCAGGTGTAGGCCCCATAAGGCGCGATGGTGGGGTGCTTGAGGCCCACGCGCTGCGGCTCCTTACCGCCATAGCGGGTCTGCAGATAGGGAACGCTCATCAGCTCGGCTGCCGAGTCGAACAAGGAGACCTGCACGCCAGAGCCGCGGCCGGTGCGTGCCCGCTGCAGCAGCGCCTGTTGAACGCCGATCAGCGCATTCATGCCGGCGTTGATGTCGCATACCGACACACCGATACGTCCGAGCGACTCCACACCTTGGCCCGGTGCACCGGTGACGGTGATGAGGCCGCTTTCGGCCTGTACCAGCAGGTCGTAGGCCTTCATCCTGTACAGAGGCCCTGATTCGCCATAACCGCTGATGTCGCAAGTGATCAGCCGCGGATACCGTTCCCTCAGGGTTTCCGACCCGATGCCCATGCGCGCGGTAGCGCCCGGCGCAAGGTTCTGGATGAATACATCGGCCTGTCCGAGCAGGCGCTCCAGGAATGCAAGGTCGTCGGGGCGCTTGAGGTCCAGTGCGATCGATTCCTTGCCCCGGTTGATCCAGACGAAATAGGACGACTCACCGTACGCTGCGCCGTCGTAGCCGCGGGCGAAGTCGCCTTCGGGTCGCTCAATCTTGATCACGCGCGCCCCGGCATCCGCCAAGCGACTGCTGCAGTACGGCGCGGCGACGGCCTGCTCCAGCGCCACCACCAGAATGCCCTCCAGCGGCCCACGGGGCATCGGTTGGCCCATCAGGATCTCCTCGTTTTGGTCATGGGTGCATTGTGCGAAGCCAGGATCTGCGGGGGAATTCCATTTGTGCGAAACCTGCTTTGCATCT
>CAZUKC010000186.1:0-3493 GCA_964620375.1 uncultured Ramlibacter sp.
CCACCACGCCGGTGGTGGCGGCCAGCAGCGCACCCACCAGAATCACCGCGATGGCCAGGCCGCCGCGCAGCGGGCCGAACACCTGGCCCACCGTTTCCAGCAGGTCCTCGGCCATGCCGGATCGTTCCAGGATGATCCCCATGAAGGTGAAGAAGGGGATGGCCAGCAGCGTGTCGTTCTGCATGATGCCGAACACCCGTTGCGGCAGGGCCTGGAACAGGTTGCTGCCGAACAGGCCGGCCTCCATGCCGATGAATCCGAACAGCAGGCCGGTGGCCGCCAGACCGAAGGCCACCGGGATACCGGACAGGAGAAAGAGGAACAGCCCCGCGAACATCAGGGGCACGAAGTTGTGGGCGATGAATCCGGCTTCCATTTAGCGCGCTCCCGGCTGGTTCTTCTTCTCGGCTTCGGCGGCGAGTTCTTCCGCGAGGAGCTCTTCGTCCGATTTGGTGTGCTCGACGCTGAAGGGCTCTGGGATGGCACCCTTCAGGAAAGCAAAGCGCTTGATCAATTCGGAAATGGCCTGCAGGAGCAGCAGGGCAAAGCCCAGCGGGATCAGGATCAGGACCGGCCAGCGGATCAGGCCGCCGGCGTTGCTGGACATCTCGCCGATCTTCCAGGCGTTATAGAAGAACGGCCAGCTCAGGTTGATCAGGATCAGGCACAGCGGGATCAGGAACACCACGATGCCCGCGATGTCGATGATCGTGTTGGTGCGCTTGGACAACTTGCTGGAGACGAAGTCGATGCGCACGTGGACGTTGCGCAGGAACGCGTAGCCAGCGCCCAGCATGAATACCGCCGCGAACAGGTACCACTGGATTTCCAGCAGGCTGTTGGAGCTGACCGAGAAGATCTTGCGCACGATGGCGTTGCCTGCGCTGATCAGGACTGCCGCCAGCACCAGCCAGCGTACGGTCCTTCCGACGCCTTCGTTGAGGCGGTCGATCTGGTGTGAGATCGCCAGAAGTGGGGCCATGGGGACTCCGTGAAATGGGGCTGTCAGGAGGTCCCTGGACCTGCGCCGTCACGCAAGTCCAGGTTTCTCGCCGTGAGGCAGACGGTCAAGGGCCGCCAGAGAGCAGCCCGCCGCCCTTGGGACCCGCGTCAGGCGGATCCGTGGGGGTGGCTGAGACAGAAAACCCTGCAAGCGATTGTACGGATGCAAGGGGGAGCCGGTCGATCCGGTCAGGAATCCGCCTTGAAGCCCAGGGCGGACACCAGGCGGCGGGCCATTTCGGAGTCGGCGGCCAGGCGGCGGTTGTGCTCGGCGGGGGTGCTGGCCTCGAGGTAGGCGGCCAGGGGGGTGAGGAAGTCGCGGATGTCCTGCTGGTTCATCGCGGCGCGCAGCGCGGTGTTCAGGCTCTCGCGGTTGGCCTCGCTGACGCCGGCCGGGGCAAAGAAGCCGAACCACTCGCGCACCATGAGTTCACCGAAGCCCTGCTCGCGGTAGGTGGCCACGTCCGGGGTGTAGGGCGAGCGCTCCGGGCCGGAGGTGGCCAGGATGCGGGCCCTGCCGCCGCGGTGGTGCTGCACCCAGTCGCCCAGGGGCGAGGACATGCCCGCGAGCTGGCCGCCCAGCACCTGCGGGACGGCCGGGCCGGAACCGGCGAAGGGCACGTTGGTGATCTGGAAGCCGCCCAGCATGGACAGGCGACCGGCCAGCAGGTGGGGCATGGAGCCGGCAGCGGGGTTGCCGATGCTGGCCTTGCCGGGGTTGGCCTTGGCCCACTCGACGAAATCGCGCACGTTCTTCACGCTCTCGGGCACGGCCGGTCCGACGACGAAGGCGTGGTCGGTGGAGTGGCCGATGCCGATGGGCGCCACGTCGGAGATCGCGTACCCCAGGCGGGAGTAGGAGTGCGGGTAGATCGTCATCATGGACGCCGGCGAGTACAGGATGTGAGCCCCGTCGGCGGCAGCCGACTTCAGGGTCATCACGCCGATCTGTCCGCCCGCGCCGGGCTTGTTGTCGACCACGACGGTGTTGGCGTAGGTGCCGCGCAGCTTGTCGCCGACGCGCCGCGCAAACGCGTCGGTGGTCCCGCCGGGCGGGAAGCCCACGATGATGCGCAGCGTATCGACGCGGGCCTGGGCCCGTCCGAGCAAGGGGGTCAGGCCGAGGACGCTGGCGGCAGCGGCGCCCTGAATCAGTTGGCGACGGGTGGTCATGGATCGAGTCTCCTTGGGTATGACGTTAGCTGAACCGGGCGGGATTTGAACATGCCCCGCATCGTGGACAGCTACAGGATTCCACTTAGGCGGACAGCTGCAGGGGGCACAAGAAAAAACCCACAGGCCTTACGGGTCATGTGGGTGTCGGTGGGGGGTGGTGTGGGGGTCTGGTCGGGGTGAGAGGATTCGAACCTCCGGCCTCTACGTCCCGAACGTAGCGCTCTACCAGGCTAAGCTACACCCCGGGTAGAGTCGCTGATTCTAGCGATGCCACCTCGGGACGGCTCCAGGGGGCCCGTACACTGCGCATCCTGATGCGTGATTTGACCTGGTGGGGTCCTGCCGAGAAAGACCCCGACTCCCCGCCGACCTGGACATCGTGGCTGTACGGCTTGGCCCTGCCCTTGGCCTACCTGGTCGTCGAACTGAGTTTCTGCAACCAGTTGATCCACACCCTGGGCGACGCTTCGCCGGACGAGGTCCTGAGCGGGCTGGAGTTCTGGGGCCGTCTGATTTCCGGGGTGGGTCTGGGCATCCTGCTGCATCGCCTGGTGAGTGCCCGGATGCGCTGGCGAGTGCTCGGGTTCTTTCTGAGCATCGCGGCGGGTATCGCGATCATGTGGAACGTGCAGCGGGCCCTGATCGATCACCTGGTCGACAGCGCCAGCCCCGAGGACAAGCGGGCCGCTCTGGCCCTGGTGGCGCTGGCTCCCCATGCCAGCAGCGGTCATCTGCAGACACTCGAAGGGCATCCGATCGTGCAAGCGCCTGCGCGCGGCATCCAGCAGAACATCACCGTGTCGATGTTCCCCGCCGCGGCTCTGCATGCGGACCGGCGAGACCTGCAGTTCGCGCAGTGGATACAGGCCCGGCCCGAGCTCGCCAGCCGAAGTGGGGGTGCTGCTGCGGGCGACATGGCGGAGCCCGCCAGCCGTGCGTACCGGGCGCTGATCGTGGCGCCGCTTGTGATCGGTCTGTCGCTGCTGTTCGCGCTGCTCAATTTCAGCCTCGCCCTGTCCTTCGTGCTGTGCTTGGGCCGCCCGCGCTGGCGGCCTTACGCTGTCGCGCTGTCGTGGGTGTTCCTGGTGGCCCTGTCCTGGCAGGCCCGCGCTCCGCTGCTGGATGCCCAGGCGTATGAACGCAGCCTGCGGCCGCAACTGTGGCGAGAGGCGCCGGTGCTGGCCCTGATGGTGGAGTGGTCGACCCGGACCGCCAGCCGGTGGGCGTCGACCTCCGAGGTCGTTCACCGCTACCTGCTGTTCGGCTACAACTTCAAGTCGGTCACCGAGACCTCGGGGGCGGGGCGGCGCTGAGC
>CAZUKC010000187.1:0-3491 GCA_964620375.1 uncultured Ramlibacter sp.
GCCACATCAGCGTGTCCGAGATGGACATCACCTTGGCGAACATGGTGTTGGGGTCTTCGCTGATGCCGATGTAGTTGTTCTTGCTCTTGGACATCTTCTCGACGCCATCGAGGCCCTCGAGCAGCGGCATGGTCAGGATGCACTGCGGCTCCTGGCCGTATTCCTGCTGCAGGTGACGCCCCATCAGCAGGTTGAACTTCTGGTCGGTGCCACCGAGCTCGAGGTCGGACTTCAGGGCCACCGAGTCGTACCCCTGCATCAGCGGGTAGAGAAACTCGTGCACCGAGATGCTCTGGCCCTGGGTGAAGCGCTTGTGAAAGTCGTCGCGCTCCATCATGCGGGCCACGGTGTAGCGGGCCGCCAGCTGGATCATGCCGCGCGCGCCCAGCGGGTCGGACCACTCGCTGTTGTAGCGAATCTCGGTCTTGGCCGGGTCCAGCACCAGACTGGCCTGGCGGTAGTAGGTCTCGGCGTTGACCTTGATCTGCTCGGGCGTCAACGGGGGCCGGGTGGCGTTGCGCCCCGACGGATCGCCGATCAGGGAGGTGAAGTCGCCAATCAGGAAGATGACGGTGTGCCCCAGGTCCTGCAGCTGCCGCATCTTGTTCAAGACCACGGTGTGGCCGACGTGAATGTCGGGCGCCGTCGGGTCCAGGCCCAGCTTGATCCGCAGCGGCACGCCGGTGGCCTCGGACCGCACCAGCTTGCGCTCCCATTCGGCCTGGGGCAGCAGTTCCTCGCAGCCGCGCAAAGACACGGCCATGGCCGCCCGCACACCGTCGGAAACGGTAGTGCTTTTGGCTTCATTGGCTTGATTCATAAGGCTTTTTTCACGTTGGCTCAGCGGGCGCGCGGTTATACTGGCCCAGCTTTACGGAAGGGCGATTCTAGTTCCGGCACCCCTGGGGTCTGGTCGGCGCGGGATCGACTTTCCGGCGTGACCGGCGGCCAGGCCGCCACCCCGACGACATCCGCCCGTGAACCACCGCCTCCTGGCGGCCTGCGAGCCTTTGGCCACGCAGGCCCTCCAACTGATCAAGCGCCACCCCAAGCGCCTGACCGCCTTGCTGGCGGCGGTGCTGCTGGGCGGCGGCGGCGGCGCCTTCGCGGTCGCCAACCTGGGCCCCGACATCTCCGACGTCGCCGTGCGTGACGTGGTGGAAGCGGTCGAACCGGTCTCTCTGGCCGCACAGATCGAGGCCCTGGATGCCCGGGCGTTGCGCCTGTTCCGCTCCGACACCATTCGGCCCACCGACACCGTCGAGTCGCTGTTCGCGCGCCTGGGCCTGAGCGACGCCGCAGCGGCGGCCTATGTGCGCAACGACCGCGACTTCCGCAGCCAGGTCATGGGGCGCGCAGGCCGCCTGGTCAGCGTCGAAGCCAACGCCCAGCACGGCCTGGAGCGCCTCACCGCCCGCTGGGCCCCCGACAACGAAGGCGAGTTCCGCCGCCTGGTGATCCAGCGCGGGGCCGACGGCCGCCTCGCCACCCGCGTCGAGCGCGCGCCCCTCACCGCGTCCACCCGTCTGGGCAGCGGCACCATCCGCAGTTCGCTGTTCGCCGCCGTGGATGACGCGCATCTGCCGGACGACGTCGCGATCCAGGTCGCCGACATCTTGGGCGGCCGTATCGATTTCCACCGCGGTCTGCGTAAGGGCGACCGCTTCAGCGTGGTCTACGAAGCCCTGGAGGCCGACGGCGAGCCCATGCGCACCGGCCGCGTGCTCTCGGTGGAGTTCATCAACAACGGCAAGCCGCACAACGCGGTCTGGTTCCAAGAGCCGGGCAAGAAGGGCGCCTACTACAGCCTGGACGGCAAGACCCTGCAGAGCGTCTACCTGGCCTCGCCTATGCAGTTCTCGCGCGTGACCAGCGGCTTTGCCATGCGCTTTCATCCGGTGCACCAGACCTGGCGCGCGCACCTGGGCGTGGACTACGCCGCGCCAGTGGGCACCCCGGTGCGCTCCGTAGGCGACGGCGTGGTCGAGTTCGCCGGCGTGCAGGGCGGCTTCGGCAACGTGGTCTTCATCCGCCACAACGGCAGTGACACCACCGTCTACGCGCACCTGAGCCGCATCGACGTGCGCAAGGGCCAGACGATCAGCCAGGGTCAGCGCGTGGGTGCGGTCGGCGCGACCGGCTGGGCCACCGGCCCGCACCTGCACTTTGAGTTCCGCGTCAACGGCCGGCACCAAGACCCGCTCACGGTCGCCCGCCGCAGCGAGGGCCAGCCGCTCACGGCCGAGTCCCGCCCCGCCTTCAACCGACTGGTCAGCGCGACCCGCGTGCAGCTCGATGCTGCCGCCAGCGTGGCCACGCTGGCCCGCGTCGAATAAGCCCCGCGCCGTGGCCGGCGGCCTGTACCTCGGCCTGATGTCCGGCACCTCGCTGGACGGCGTGGACGGCGTGCTCGCCGACTTCGACACGAATCCGCCGCGCATCCTGGGCCATGCCAGCGCCCCCTTCCCCCCCGACTTGCGCGACGAGCTGCTGGCGCTGAATGCGTCCGGCCCCGACGAACTGCATCGCGCCGCTCTGGCCGGCAACGCCCTGATGCGGGTTTACGCCCAGGTGGTGCAGGCACTCCTGGACCGCTGCGGCGTGGCCGCATCCGCGGTGCGGGCGATCGGTGCGCACGGGCAAACGGTGCGCCACCGCCCGCAGGCCTTTGACGGCACCGGCTACACGATCCAGCTGTGTCAGCCCGCCCTGCTGGCCGAGCTGACCGGCATCGACGTCGTGGCCGACTTCCGCAGCCGCGACCTTGCTGCGGGCGGCCAGGGCGCGCCCCTGGCACCCTTCTTCCACAGGGCCTGGTTTGGCCGTCCGGGCGAATCGATGGGTCTGCTCAACGTAGGTGGTATCGCCAACCTCACGGTGCTGCGCGCAGACGGCACACAGCGCGGGTTCGACTGCGGGCCCGGCAACGCGCTGATGGACGGCTGGTGCCAGCGCCATCGCGGCACGCCTTATGACGATCAAGGGGCCTGGGCCGCCAGCGGTGCGGTGTCGGCGCCGCTGCTGGCGCAGCTGATGACCGAGCCTTACTTCACCGCTCCGCCCCCCAAGAGCACGGGACGTGACCTGTTTCACCTGGCGTGGCTGGAGTCGCGTCTGGCGGCGCATGCCGCGTCCGTGCCCGCAGGTGCCGCACCCCTGGCGCCTTCCGACGTGCAGGCCACGCTGGCAGAACTCACCGCCCGCACCTGCGCGGACGACATGCGTCGCCACGCCACCGGCGTGCAGACCTTGGTCGTGTGCGGCGGCGGCGCCTACAACACCCACCTGATGCAGCGCCTGGCCGCGCTGCTGCCGGGCGTGCGGGTCTTGCGCAGTGACGAAGCGGGCCTGCCGCCGCTGCAGGTGGAAGCCGCCGCCTTCGCCTGGCTGGCGCGCCAGGCGGTGCGCAGGGAAAAACTGGACCTCCAAAGCACCACGGGCGCCCGAGGCGCCCGTGTGTTGGGAGGCCTCTACCCGGCTTAGACCGAGAA
>CAZUKC010000188.1:0-3459 GCA_964620375.1 uncultured Ramlibacter sp.
CGTTCAGGGGCTGCGCGTCGCCGGGCAGGATCAGGGTGGTGGCCAGCAGGGGCGCGCCGTGCAGTGCCAGCAGGGCCTGAAGCGCGGTGTGCTGCGGCACGCGCAGGCCGATGGTCTTGCGCTGGGGGTGGCTTACGCGTCGCGGCACCTCGCGCGTGGCCTCGAGGATGAAGGTGTAGGCGCCCGGCGTGGCGGATTTCAGCAGCCGGTACTGGCGGTTGTCGACGCGGGCATAGCTGGCCAGTTCGCTCAGGTCACGACACAGGAGGGTGAGGTGCTGCTTCTCGTCCACCCCGCGGATCTGGCGCAGGCGGTCGGCGGCACCCTTGTCGTCCAGGTGGCAGGCCAGGGCGTAGCTCGAGTCGGTGGGCACGGCCAGCACGCCCCCCTGTGCCAAGAGGGCCACGGCCTGCTTCAGCAGCCGCGGCTGGGGGTTTTCCGGGTGCACCTCGAAAAATTGGGCCATGGCGTCAGTATCTGCCGGCAGATGCGTGCCTGGGGGCCAGGCATGGACTCAGGCGGTACGCAGGGCCTGGCGGTGTTCGACCACCGTGAGCCATGCGCCGGCCGCGCCGCACAGAGCGATCAGGCCCATGCCCAGCATGGACCAGCCATCGGGCACATGGCCGAAGACCGCCCACCCGCAGGCCATCGCAAAGCCGATCTGCGCGTACAGATACGGCGTGAGCGTGGAGGCGGGCGCTTGCCGGTAGGCCAGGATCAGGAGGAAGTGGCCTACCGCCCCCGACACGCCCATGGCGACCAGCAGGCCCCACAGCCAGGCCGGCACCTGCGGCTCCCAGGCCAGGAGCAGCAGCGGCGTGGCCGCCAGCGCTCCCACCCAGCCGGTGTAGAAGTTCATGGTCAGCGGATTCTCGGTGCGCGCCAGGCGAATGGTGAGCAGCTGGAAGCTGCAGTTGGTCACCACCTGCACCAGCGGCAGGAGGTAGGCGGGGGTGAAGGACTCGCCGCCGGGTCGGATGATGACCAGCGTCCCGACGAAGCCGCCGCACACCAGCGCCCAGCGCAGGGCCGAGACTTCCTCTTTGAGGAAGGTCCCGGCCACCAGCGTGAGCACCAGGGGCGCGATCAGCATGATGGCGGTGAATTCGCCCACCGGCATGAACTTCAGGCTCAGGAACACGATGGCCGTGCTGATCACCAGCATCAGCCCGCGCAGGACATGAAAGAGGGGTTGCTGCGTGCGCATCACCGACCACCCCCCCAGGGGCACGACCACGATCGAGGTCGCGATGGCCTGGAAGGTGTAGCGGGCCCACAGGGCCATGAGCAGGGGCACGCCGGCGGCGTTGACGTACTTGGCGGTGGTGTCGGTCACCGCGAAGAACGCGGTGGCCAGGAGCACCATGCCGATGCCTGCGAGGGGCCGAGTGCCAGCTGCGCGCTCGCTCACCGGATGCGGTCCGACAACAGCTCCCACACCGGCGTGAGCGTGCCGGGCAGGTAGGGCAGTTGGCCCAGGTCGGTGTGGCTTTCGTCGGGGCTGTGGAAGTCGCTGCCGCGGGACGCGGCCAGGCCGAACTCGCGGGCGGTGTCGGCGTACTTCACGTATTCGGCGGCGGTGTGGCTGCCGGTGACGACCTCGACAGCCTGGCCGCCGTGGGCCTTGAACTCGGTGAAGAGGGCGTATTCCTCGTTGGCGGTGAAGGCGTAGCGCGCCGGGTGGGCGATCACCGCCACGCCGCCGGCGCGGGTGATCCAGGCGACCGCGTCCCCCAGGGTGGCCCAGCGGTGCGGCACAAAGCCAGGCTTGCCCTCGGTCAGGTAGCGGCGAAACACCTCTGGGGTGTCGCGGCACACGCCGGACTCGACCAGGAAGCGTGCGAAGTGGGTGCGAGAGATGAGGTCGGGGTTGCCCACGTGCTTGAGCGCGCCCTCGTAGGCGCCGTGGATGCCCACGCGGGCCAGGCCCGCAGCCATTTCTTTCGCGCGTTCGCTGCGCCCGCCGCGGGGGGCGGTCAGGCCACGGCGCATGGATTCGTCGTCGGGGTCGAAGCCCAGGCCCACGATGTGCACCGTCTGGCCGGCAAAGGTGACGGAGATCTCGGTGCCGGTGAGGTACTTCAGGCCGGCCTCACGGGCCGCGGTCATGGCGCGGTGCTGGCCGCCGATCTCGTCGTGGTCGGTCAGGGCCCAGAGCTCGACACCGTTGGCGGCAGCCCGCGCGGCCAGGGCCTCGGGCGTGAGCGTGCCGTCGGAGACCACGGAGTGGCAGTGCAGGTCGGCGTTCAGGATGGACACCTTCGCATTCTAGGCGCCGGCCCGTGCGGCGCCGCGCCACCTCAGGGATTCAGTCGAGCGCGCCACCCTCGGCGCGGATATCCGCCGTCGTGGCCAGGGCGCATGCGATCGCCAGGCGCAGCCCCTGCACCATCTGCGCCAGGGGCAGGGACGGCTCGCCCTGACCCGGCAACCAAGGCACATGCACGAAGCCGCCGCGCGCCCCCTGTGGGCCATGCCCGGCCAGGTGGTGCATCAGGCCGTAGAACACGTGGTTGCACACGAAGGTGCCGGCGGTCTGGGAGATCTCGGCGGGGATGCCAGCCTCATGCAGGGCCCGCCGCATGGCCTTGATCGGGAGCGTGGAGAAGTAGGCGGCGGGGGCGCCGGCCTCGGGGGCGACGGGTTCGTCCACCGGCTGTGCGCCCGCGTTGTCGGGGATGCGCGCGTCCTGCACGTTGATCGCCACCCGTTCCAGCGAGATCGCCGGGCGACCCCCGGCCAGGCCGCAGCACACCACCAGCCGGGGCCGGTGGGTGGCCAGCAGCCCCTGCAGCGCCGGCAGGGGGCGCGCGAACTCGGTGGGCAGCAGGCCCGCCACCACCCGGTGGCCCCCGATTTCCTGGCCGTGCAGGGCGCGGGCGGCCTCCCAGCTGGGGTTGAGGGCAGCGCCGTCGAAGGGGTCGAAGCCGGTGACCAGAACCAGGGGGGCGTCTGGGTTCGCGGGGGCAGGGGCGCGGGTCATGGGGGCACTGTAGCGCCCTCGCGCATCGCCCCGGCGGGGGCCGGACCGCCCTGGCCGAGACCGGTCCCGTGAGGTGCGACAATAGAGGGCTGTGACCACCGCCTCTTCTTTCTCCAATCTTTCCCTGGCCGAACCGCTGTCGCGGGCCGTCGCCGAAATGGGCTACGAGTCCATGACGCCCATTCAGGCCCAGGCGATCCCCGTGGTCCTGACCGGCCAGGACGTGATGGGCGCCGCCCAGACCGGCACCGGCAAGACGGCGGCCTTCTCGCTGCCCCTGCTACAGCGCCTGCTCAAACACGAGAATTCCTCCACCTCGCCCGCCCGCCACCCGGTGCGCGCGCTGGTGCTGCTGCCCACGCGCGAACTCGCCGACCAGGTGGCGCAGCAGATCAAGCTCTATGCCAAGTACACCCATCTGCGCAGCGCGGTGGTGTTCGGCGGCATGGACATGAAGCCGCAGACGGCCGAGC
>CAZUKC010000189.1:0-3432 GCA_964620375.1 uncultured Ramlibacter sp.
CGGGCTGGAGGCGCAGCCGACGAGCAGGGACACCAGCCCGGCCGCCAGCAGCCATCTCACCACGAACATACGCAGCCTGGCCGGTTAGCGTCGCATCATGTCCCGACGCATCTGCGAGGCCGCCTCGATCAGCCGCCGGTCCACCTGGAGCTCCACCCGCACCACGTTCATGTCGCGGTCGTACTCCTGCCCCTTCTGGGTCAGGCCCCGCAGAACGGCCGAGGCGTTTTGCGTGATCTGCTCGCGGATCACCGTGGCGATCTGCGAACTCTCGTCCGACTGGTTGGCAGCGGTCGCCATCTGGCCGGCCAGTTCTGCATCGAGGCTGTTCAACTCCTCGCGGGACAGGGCAACGGGCTGCGGACTGTTGACACTCGCACTGGAGCGGTTCGCTTTCTGCAGCGTCTTGGTGATCACGGAGACGCTACGCCGGGAATTGATCTCCGCGCTCATGAACTCAGCGATGTTGCGGCGCGCGCGCAGCGACGCCACCGACGCGGCCTGCTCCCGGGCCTCCTGGGAGGTTCCGGTCACCGCCGCGGTGGCAACGGCCGTCAGCGAGAGCCAGTTCCCCTTGGTGTCGAACTCCACGGTGATCTTTCCGCTCGGCGCGATGAATTCGGCCAGCGCCGTCCGCTGGGCTGCGGCGGCGTCGTTCGGCTGCTGAGTGGAAGAGCAGCCCATCAGCAAAAAGGCCGCCGCCAGGCCCATGGACAAAAGTCTTTTCATCATTCAACCCTTTGCGCGAGTTCAAAATAAGTCCGCAAGATGCCCCCCGGATTCCACCGGTTTTCCGAGCAAACCGGTGCGGGCTATTTGCCGCAACCAGGGCACAGTGTGGCATGGTGGCGCCAAGCACCTGATCCGGCAGGGAAAAGTACCTGAAATCAGGACCGCAGACCGCACCCGGGAAGGGGCTGTACATAACCCGTTAACGCGAAGGTAAACCCCGCAACTTTCCACGAACCCGGCCGCCCGCACGGAGGCCCCGAAAGGTTATCTTGACCCCGTTCCATACCGACCGACCCCCCCTGCACTTTCGCCCGGGCACGCGCCCTGTGCTGATCTCGATGCCCCATGTCGGCACCTACGTGCCGCCGGCGCTGGCCGCACGCTTCACCGACGAGGGCCGGCGTCTGCCCGACACCGACTGGCATCTGGAGCGCCTGTACGACATGGCCGACGAACTGGGCGCCTCGGTGCTGGTGGCCACGCATTCGCGCTATGTGATCGACCTCAATCGGCCACCCGATGGCGCCAGCCTCTACCCGGGCCAGCGGGTGACCGGCCTGTGCCCGGTCGACCTGTTCGACGACCTGCCGCTGTATCGCGACCCGCAGGACATCCCCACCGAAGCCGAGATCGCGGCCCGGCGCGACGCGATCTGGCACCCCTATCACGCGAAGATCGCCCAGGAGCTGGCGCGCCTGAAGGCCCTGCACGGCGCGGCGGCCTTGTGGGACGCACATTCCATCCGCTCGGTGGTGCCGCGTTTCTTCGACGGCCGGCTGCCTGACCTGAACCTGGGGACCGCCGATGGCACCAGCTGCGATGCCGGCCTGGCCGAGCGCCTGCTCGCCATCGGCCAGCAGGCCCCGGGCTACACCGCGGTGCTCAATGGCCGTTTCAAGGGCGGGCACATCACACGCCACTTCGGCCGCCCCGCGCAGGGCCTGCACGCCATCCAGCTGGAGATGACGCATTGCTGCTACATGCAGGAGACCTGGCCTTTCGACTACCTGCCCGAGCGGGCGGCGGGCGTGCAGCCGCATGTGCGGCGGATGCTGGAAGCGGTGCTGGAGTTCTTGGAAGGACCCGGGCGAGCGTCTGCCTGAGTCAGGCCCCGCAGCACTTCTTGTATTTCTTGCCGCTGCCGCAGGGACAGGGATCGTTGCGCCCGGGTTCGGCGTCCTTGCGGACGCTGATCACGCGGGGACCCAGGCTTTTCCAGACCTGGCGCAGGTCGTAGACGCTCCACACCGCCTTGCCAAAGTCGTCGATGCGGCGGTCGGAGACGCTGGGCGGGCCGTCCTCGCTGTACATGGACACCGCGGGCTTGCCGGTGTCGGGCTGCGTCAGCGCCTCGATCGCGGCGAGCGCATCACGCACCATGTCGGCGGCATCGCGGTCGCGCGGTAGCACCCATTCCTCGGACCAGGCCTGCACCGCGTGCATGAAACCATGGGCCCAGGTCTCGGCGAAGTACGGCAGGTCCTCGATGGCGGTGTCGCCGCGCTCGGTCTCGGGCAGGGCCAGCACCGCGCCGCGCATGTCCAGCAGCTCGGGCTGGTAGGCGCGCGGGTCTTCCAGCGTGTCGACCTCGGCGTCTAGTCCACTGGCCACCTCGCGCCAGCGTCGGTGCCAACGCATCACGAACTCCATGTGGGCCATGGGCTGGAACGCCTGGCCCAGGAGCACGGGCCAGTAGTCCTCGGGCGCGATGGCACGTCGGCAGCACACCAGCGCCGCGAGGAAACCCTCGCAGAACTCCCAGTCGGGCGTGTCGTCGACCTGCTCGCGCAGCTGGTCCAGCACCGCATCCTGGGCTTCGAAGTCCTCGGTCCCCAGCGGGGCGTCATCGGCGGAAGTAGGCGTGTCGTTCGTCATGATTCAAGGCACAAGGGTTCGAGCGCGGGTCGGGCCTGCACCGACCAGGCCGCCAAGCGTTTCTTCATCGAGAGCACCGCGCGGTCCTTGCTCAGAAGCAGGGCCTGGCGCGCGACGGCCAGGTCGATGAATTTTTGATCATCCGGGTCGCTACAGGTCAGGGGCGCCTTGGGCGGCGCCTCCACCACCTGTGCGTGGCGGTCGAAAGCGGCGAGCACGTCGCCGGCCTCCAGTCCGTAAAAAGCCAGTCGCGGCACGATCTGCGGATAGGCCAGCACGCGCGCCAGCTCCTCGCGCATGGCGGCAGTGGCCACCCACCGCAGGCGGCCTTCGGCCAGCGCCGGCAGGACCGGCTGCGCCGCCTCGTCTGCGAAGACGAAGACATCCAGCACGATGTTGGTGTCCAGCACCAGGGCGCTCATGCACCCTCCACTGGCGCGGCAGCCCCGCGCGCCCGCGCCGAACCCGCCACCATGTCGAAACGGAACAGGCGGCACTCGATCGGCCCGTTCCACATCGGCATGCGGCGTGATTCCTTCAGGCGCATCTGCGAGGGCAGCTTCAGGTCGGGCGTGAGCACCCAGGCGGTCCAGCCGGCGTAATGCTTCTTCCAGTGCGTGGCCAGCTGCACGAAGAAATCCGTGCCGCTGGCGTCTGCCGTGTCCATCTGTGCGCGCTCGCGCCCGCCCCGGCCGCGCCCGGCGACACCCGCCGTCTCGATGCGCTCGCCATAGGGCGGGTTCAGCAACAGGATGCCAGGCGTCTCGGTAGGCGGCATGCGTTGCAAGGCGTCGCCACCGCGAAACTGCACCACACCGCCGACGC
>CAZUKC010000190.1:0-2106 GCA_964620375.1 uncultured Ramlibacter sp.
AGGGCGTCGGCGCCAAGGGACACCGGCTCCAGGCCGGCCAGGCGCATAGGCGGTATGACGGGCGCGGCAGGCGACGAGGCGTCGGGGGCAGAGAGGCTGGGCTGCATGGCTCACCTTGCGGGGGGGTTGGCCGGCCAATCCGGCGAAACGGGCGAGGTGAGCGCGGTTCGGGTCTTCTCAAGCCTGACGTCCGGGCGGGCCGGACGCTGCAGCGCTCCTTGAGCTAGCC
The DNA here is from genome assembly GCA_964620375.1 of uncultured Ramlibacter sp. Classification (GTDB taxonomy): domain Bacteria; phylum Pseudomonadota; class Gammaproteobacteria; order Burkholderiales; family Burkholderiaceae_C; genus Ramlibacter. Next base: position 230 of record CAZUKC010000190.1, read on the forward strand.
GTCGATTTTAGCGGCTCGGTGCCGTCCGTACCGCCGCCCTGCTGTGGAGGCTGCGCGATGAAGGCCTCGACCCGCTCGCGGATCTCGTCCTGCGGCATGTCCCGCAGCTGCAGGTCGGCCTGACCGCCCGCCCACAGCACGCCGTCCGCCGCACCCGCCCAGGGGGCGAAGCGCTCGCCCAGGAGCTGCGCGTAGCGGGGGTAGGTGTCGACCAGGCGTTCCTTCAGCCGCTGCCCGACCTCGGCGGGCACCTGGGGGTGGCGGATCATGGCGCGCAGCACCAGCGAGGCCAGGGCCCAGGCCTCCTGCTCGTGCGGCAGGAAGGGCGTGAGCTGGGTGGTGGGGTCCAGCCGCCAGAGGTCCTCCTGGACGCCGATGGACAGCCCGTAGCCGATGGCCGTGGCCAGCTCGCCGGCCTGCTCGGGCGCCGAGTGGCCCATCAGGCCCAGAGCGCCGTATTGCTCGATATGCAGGAGCTCGTGGGCGATCAGCGCGGGCACCGTCGCCAGGGCCAGCTCGAGCTGGGGCGAAGGCTCGCCGAAGACCAGCTCCTGGCTCAGGGCCAGGACACCGGCATCCAGATCCTCGCGGGGCGTCAGGGCCGCCGCCAGCGGGTGGATCGGCTCCAGGCTCAGTCGCATCCGGCTGTCTGCGCCCGCGGCCACCCGCGCGGCACTGGGCAGCACGGGCATGCGGGCCACCACCTCCTCCAGCGCGCGCTCCCGCTCGGTGGACGTGCGGCGGAACCAGTCGGACGACGCGGCTTTTGCCATCCAGTCCAGGGTCACGTCCTCGACCACCCTGCGGGCATGCTGCTCGAAGGCGTCGACCAGACGCGAGTCCATGGGCAGAGACGACAGCAGGTGGTAGACCAGCGAGAGCACCTGCGGAGTCCCCGTGGGCTCATGCACGCGGTGAGCCGCCTGCACCACGCCCAGGGCCACCCCCAGGATCTCCTGCGGCGTGAGCCCCGGCCCAGCCACGCCATGAGGGTGCGAGCCGATTAGGCGATTGAGACGGGCCACGCCGTCACGAAACGACGCCGCATCCGCCAGCAGGGCGTGGGCCGGCACCCCCAGCCGGGCCAGCCCCTGCCGGCCGACGGGGAAGACCGGCACGCGCAAGAGGCGCGCCGGCAGGCTGTCCAGGGACGTGAGCGTGGTGATGGACCGTGGTCGCAGGCCTGCGGCCAGAACGGACTTCGTGTCGACATGCGCACCCAGAGGGCTCGCGGCGCGCGACGCATAGCCGGAAATCCGTCCAAGCATGCTGACCTCCGATCAGGCATAGGCAGAGGCCTCTTGGGAACAGGGCTAGCTCAGCAGTTCCGGCACAAATTGGCAGCCTCGGCGAGCCGGTGCGCCGCCGAGCGTGTGCTGTCAGGAAAAAGAAGGGGCGCGGGCTCAGGCCGCTTCGCGGTAGAAGAAATCGCGACGCACGCTGCGCGCCGCCAGCGGCGCGACCGCCTGACCGATGGCCGCGATGTGCTCCGGCGTGGTGCCGCAGCAGCCGCCCACGATGTTGATCAGCCCCTCGGCCGCGAACTCGCGCAGCAGGCGCGCGGTGACCTCGGGCGTCTCATCGAAGCCGGTCTCGCTCATGGGGTTGGGCAGGCCGGCGTTGGGGTAGCAGCTGATGTAGGTGTCGCCGGCCACCTTGGCCAGCTCCTGCAGGTAGGGGCGCATCAGCGCTGCGCCCAGGGCGCAGTTGAGACCCACCGCCAGGGGCTGGGCGTGGCGCACGCTGTGCCAGAAGGCGGTGACGGTCTGGCCGCTGAGGATGCGGCCCGAGGCATCGGTGACGGTGCCGCTGATGATCAGGGGCAGGCGCTCGCCCGAGGCCTCGAAGTATTCGTCGATCGCAAAGAGCGCCGCCTT
>CAZUKC010000190.1:2206-3431 GCA_964620375.1 uncultured Ramlibacter sp.
TCCTGGAAGCGCTCGCCGCGCACCTGGGCCTCGGTCAGGCGAAAGCGCTGGATCATGGTGCCCATGGCGCCGTCGATCAGGGCGATGCGCTGCGCGAGGATGCCGGGCAGGGCCTGGCCGCGGGTATAGGCGGGGGTGGGCTTCATGATCCCCCGATTGTAGGAAGAGGCGGGCCGCGCCCGTCTTCTGCGACGACAATCACAGACATCTTGCTCGCCGCCGACACCCCTCTCGCCAGCCCCGCCCCGTCCTCCCCCGCGCCCACCCCGCTGTCGGTGTTGCGCGAGGTCTTCGGCTACGAACAGTTTCGCGGACCGCAGGCCGCCATCGTCGACCACGTGGTCGCCGGCGGCGACGCGCTCGTGCTCATGCCCACGGGTGGTGGCAAGTCGCTGTGCTACCAGGTGCCAGCCATCGTGCGCCAGCGGCGCGGCCAGGGCGTCACGGTGGTCGTGTCGCCGCTGATCGCGCTGATGCACGACCAGGTGGGCGCGCTGCACGAGGCCGGCGTCGAGGCGGCCTTTCTCAACTCCACGCTCACGGGCGAAGAGGCCAACGCCGTCGAGAAGCGCCTGCTGCGCGGCGAGATCACCCTGCTGTATGCCGCGCCCGAGCGCGTGACCACGCCGCGTTTCCTGGCGCAACTCGACTCCCTGCACGCGCGCGGCCTGATCGCGCTGTTCGCGATCGACGAGGCGCACTGCGTGAGCCAGTGGGGCCACGACTTCCGCCCCGAGTACCGCGCCCTCACCGTGCTGCACGAGCGCTACGCCGATGTGCCGCGCCTGGCCCTGACCGCCACCGCCGACGCGCTCACGCGCCAGGACATCGTCGAGCGCCTGCAGCTGCAGGACGCCGGCCAGTTCGTCAGCAGCTTCGACCGGCCCAACATCACCTACACCATCGTCGAGAAGCAGGAGGCCACCCGCCAGCTGCTGCGGTTCATCGAGTCCGAGCACCTGGGCGAAGCGGGCATCGTCTATTGCCAATCGCGCAAGCGCGTCGAGGAGATCGCGCAGGCCCTGTGCGAGGCGGGCGTGCCAGCCCTGCCCTATCACGCGGGCCTGGACGCCGCTGTGCGCCAGCACCACCAAGACCGCTTCCTGCGCGAAGAGGGCCTGGTCATGGTGGCCACCATCGCTTTCGGCATGGGCATCGACAAGCCCGACGTGCGCTTCGTCGCCCACCTGGACATGCCCAAGAACATCGAGGGCTACTACCAGGA
>CAZUKC010000191.1:0-3417 GCA_964620375.1 uncultured Ramlibacter sp.
GGGCGAGCCGAACATCACGCCGATCTTCATGCGGATCTGGTTGATGAAGATGACCATGCAGTTGGTCTTTTTGATGGTGGCCGTCAGTTTGCGCAGCGCCTGACTCATCAGACGCGCCTGCAAGCCGGGCAGGCTGTCGCCCATATCGCCCTCGATTTCGGCCTTGGGCGTGAGGGCCGCGACCGAGTCGACCACCACCAGATCCACCGCCCCCGAGCGCACCAGGCTGTCGACGATCTCCAGCGCCTGCTCGCCGGTGTCGGGCTGGGAGATCAGCAGGTCGGGCAGGTTCACGCCGAGCTTCTGGGCGTACTGCACATCGAGCGCGTGTTCGGCGTCGACAAAGGCGCAGGTGCCGCCGATGCGCTGCATGTTGGCGATGACCTGCAGGGTCAGGGTGGTTTTGCCGGAGGATTCCGGGCCGTAGATCTCGATCACGCGGCCGCGCGGCAGACCGCCTACACCCAGCGCGATGTCCAGGCCCAGGGAGCCGGTGGAGACGACCTGGATGTCTTCGATCTTCTCGCCCTCGCCCAGGCGCATGATCGTGCCCTTGCCGAACTGCTTCTCGATCTGGGCCAGCGCGGCCTGGAGGGCCTTGGACTTCTCGGAATCGGCGGCGGCGATCTTGGTGCCCTTGACTTGTGCGTCCATGAAATTTCTCCTTGTGGATCAATGAGTTACAGCGGGTTTATCCAGTGTTTTTAATCACAGGCTGGATGCATGACCAGGACTTTAACCGCCTATTCGCGCTTGTAAACCCATTTTTTGGTCAGTTTGCCTTACCATTCGGGCGATGGTTGAAAACGCCGCTCCCCTGCCCGACGAAGGCTGGCGCCAGACCCACCTGGGGCGGCTGCTGGGGCACGCGATGCGCCGCTTCGACGAGCGCGTGCTGTACCTGATGGCGCACAACGTGGATGTGCCGCTGGCGCTGTCGCATCTGGCGGCGCGCGATCAGGTGGGCGCGGCCCACGTCCACATCACCCGTCACCTGGCCCTGGGCGGCTCGCGCCTGACCGAACTGGCGGCGCGCGCGGGCATGACCAAGCAGGCCATGGGCGATCTGGTCACGCAGTGCGAGGCCTGGGGCCTGGTGGTGCGCGAGCCCGACCCGCACGACGCCCGGGCGCGCCGGGTGCGCTTCACGCCCACCGGCCTGGCGTGGCTGCAGGCGTTTCGTGACGCGGTGGCCCAGGCCGAGGCGGAATTCCGCGCCGAGGTCGGCAACGAGATCGCCACGGTGGTGGGCATGGGGCTGGAGGCCTACGCCGGGCCTGCGGCCTGATCGCCGCGCGGCAGGCACGCCCTAGAATCGCCCGCAGGAGAGACCTACATCGAGCGCAGACCACTGCGCCGCGGCGCCCCAGGAGACAGACAGCCATGCGCATCCTCATTGCGGAAGACGACCAGGTCCTCGCCGACGGCCTCTTGCGCAGCCTCCGCGCCTCGGGCGCAGCCGTCGACCATGTGGCCAGCGGCACCGAGGCGGATGCGGCCCTCCTGGCCAACACCGAGTTCGACCTCCTGATCCTCGACCTGGGCCTGCCCAAGATGCACGGGCTGGAGGTCCTGCGCAAGCTGCGCGGACGCGGCTCGGCCCTGCCGGTCCTGATCCTCACCGCCGCTGACAGCGTGGACGAACGGGTCAAGGGCCTGGACTACGGCGCCGACGACTACATGGCCAAGCCCTTTTCCCTGCAGGAGCTCGAGGCCCGCGTGCGGGCGCTGACGCGTCGGGGCATGGGTGGCGCCAGCAGCACGATCAAGCACGGGCCGCTGGTCTACGACCAGGCGGGGCGCGTGGCCACGATCGAGGGCAAGAGGGTCGAACTCTACGCGCGCGAACTCGGCCTGCTCGAGGTGCTGCTGCAGCGCGCGGGTCGTCTGGTGAGCAAGGACCAACTGGTCGAACGCCTGTGCGAGTGGGGCGAGGAGGTGAGCAACAACGCCATCGAGGTGTACATCCACCGCCTGCGCAAGAAGATCGAGAAGGGCCCGATCCGCATCGCCACGGTGCGCGGTCTGGGCTACTGCCTCGAGAAGATCCCGGGCTGATGCCCTTGAGAATCTTTCAGCGAGAGCAACGCTCGCTGTTCGGCGAGATCCTGGACTGGATGCTCACGCCACTGCTGATGCTGTGGCCGGTGAGCCTGGCCTTCACCTGGTTTGTGGCGCAGGCGATTGCCGACAAGCCCTTTGACCGCGCCCTCGAGTACAACGTACAGGCCCTCGCGCAGCTCGTGACGGTGCAGGGCGGCCGGCCCAACTTCAACCTGCCGCAGCCGGCGCGCGAGATCCTGCGTGCGGACGATGCCGACCAGATCTACTACCAGGTGACCCTGTGGCCAGGGCAGCTGCTCGCGGGCGAGCGCGATCTGCCGGCCCCCCGCGAGCCGCAGTCGCCCGGGGCCGTGAGCCTGCGGGACGACGAGATCCAGGGCCAGGACGTGCGTGTCGCCGCCATCTGGAAACAGCTGGCGCTCCCGGCCGGGGGCTCGGTACGCGTGCTGGTGCAGGTGGCCGAGACCCGCGAGAAGCGCTCGGTACTGGCCACCGAGATCATTAAGGGCGTGATGCTGCCGCAGTTCATCATCCTGCCCCTGGCGGTCCTGCTGGTGTGGCTGGCGCTGGTGCGTGGCATCAAGCCACTGTCACAGCTGGAAGAACGTATCCGCGCGCGCAAGCCGGACGACCTGTCTCCATTGGACGACCGGGCGGTGCCCCTGGAAGTGGCGCCACTGGTGTCGTCGGTGAATGATCTGCTGACGCGGCTGAAGGATTCACTGGCCACGCAAAAACGCTTCCTGGCCAACGCCGCGCACCAACTCAAGACCCCGCTGGCCGGCCTGCGCATGCAGGCGGACCTGGCGCAGCGCGAGGCCACCGATGCCGAAGCGCTCAAGCAGTCCCTCAAGCAGATCGGGCGCGCCAGCGTGCGGGCCACCCATACCGTCAACCAGCTGCTGGCGCTCGCGCGCGCGGAGGACAGCGGCCGCGGCATGACCCTGCACCCCTGCAACCTGGTGGAAATCGCGATGGATGCGGTGCGCGACCTGCTGCCGCATGCCATGGACAAGCACATCGACCTGGGCTATGAGGGCGCGGCGCCCGATGCGACGGGGGTGACGCTGCAGGGCAACCGCACTCTCCTGAAGGAGGCCGTCAACAACCTCCTGGACAACGCGCTGAACTACACACCCTCCAGCGCGGAGCAACCCGGCGTGATCACCGCGCGCGTCGTGGCCGATCCCTTCGGCGAGGTGCTGGTGCTGCAGGTCGAGGACTCGGGCCCCGGCATTCCGCCGGCCGAACGCGAGCTGGTGCTGCAGCCCTTCTACCGCGCTCTGGGCACGCAAGTCGACGGATCGGGCCTGGGCCTGCCGATCGTCAACGAGATCATGAAACAGCACCAGG
>CAZUKC010000192.1:0-3401 GCA_964620375.1 uncultured Ramlibacter sp.
CAGCGGAAACTTGGGGCTGCCGTCGGGGTGGCGCGCGCGGGACACCACGTTGCCGACCACCCAGACGTCGGGCTTGAGGTCCATCTGTCCGGCGTCGAAACCCTCGATCAGTTCGATGCCCAGCGCCCGCAGCTGGTCACTCATGGGGGGGTAGACGCCGGCGTCGCAGCCCGTGACCTTGTGGCCCGCCTCGCGGGCCAGGGCCGCGACACCACCCATGAAGGTGCCGCAGATGCCCAGGATGTGGATATGCATGGAGCGGGATTATCGGCGGGGCGAACCATGGAAAAATCGCCGGGATGGACAGCGCCAAGCACGAGATCGCCGCGACTGCGGCCCGCATGGTCGTGGAGGAGGGGCTGGAGTACGGCCCCGCCAAGCGCCGCGCGGTCCGGCAGCTGGGACTGGGCCCCCGCACGGCCCTGCCGGACAACGACGCGATCGAAGACGAGGTGCGCGAGTACCTGGCGCTGTTTTGCGCCGACACCCAGCCCGGCGAACTGGCCGCCCTGCGCCGCCTGGCCGCCACCTGGATGGAGCGGCTGCATCCCTTCCGGCCCCACCTGTGCGGCGCGGTCTGGCACGGCACGGCCACCCGCCTGTCCGACGTCTACCTCCAACTGTTCTGCGACGACCCCAAGTCCGCCGAGATCGCGCTGATCGACCAGGCGGTCTCCTACGAGGCGCGCGCCATCACCGGCTTCAACGGCGAGACTGTCGACGCCCTGAGTTTCTCCAGCCGCTGCGCCGAGCTGGGTGAATCCATCGGCATCCACCTGATGATCCACGACCACGACCACCTGCGCGGGGCCCTGCGCCCCGATACCCGCGGCCGCCAGCCTCGCGGCGATCTCGCCGACCTGCGCAGCCTGATGGCTGCCGGCACCGAAGCTTCGGGAGGGCGATCATGAGCGCTCCAGGTACCCGACGGGCATGGCTGATGGGGGGCGTGGCCCTGGCGGCGGCCGCGACAGGGGCGGGGGTGGCGTGGTGGCGGTTGCGTCCTGGCAGCCCGGCTGGCGGTGCGGCCGAAGCCCTGTGGGCGCTGACCCTGGACACGCCGGCCGGCGGCGAGCTCGCCCTGGCCAGCCTGCGCGGCGGGCCGCTGCTGGTGAATTTCTGGGCAACCTGGTGTCCGCCTTGCGTGGAAGAAATGCCGCTTCTGGATCGATTTTTCCGCGAAAATTCGGCTTCTGGCTGGAAAGTGGTCGGTTTGGCCATCGATCAGCCCAGTGCGGTCCGCCAGTTCCTGGCCCGCACGCCGGTGAGTTTTCCGATCGGGATGGCGGGGCTGCAGGGCACCGACCTGGGTCGTAGCCTGGGCAACCAGACCGGCGGTTTGCCGTTCACGGTCGTGATCGGCCGGGACGGCCTCATCCGAGAGCGTAAAATGGGGCAAGTGAAGCCGGCCGACCTCGACCGTTGGAAGGCGGCTGCCGGCGCCTGATCGGGCGCCGTCCAAATTGACGTCCGTAACGTCAAATAAACGTCAAAAGCCGTAAATAAGCGCAAATTGCGGTACATTAACCGCTTTTGATTGCTTTTCTGGACCCTCGGAGCCCCCTGCCCATGGACTTGCGCAAACTCAAGACGCTGATCGACCTCGTGTCGGACTCGAACGTGTCGGAACTGGAGATCACCGAAGCCGAAGGCACGGTCCGGATCGTCAAGGGCCAGCCGCCGGTGGTACAGGCCGCCCCGGTCGCCGCCCCGGTGGTCCTGGCGCCCGCTGCGCCGGTGGCGGCGCTTGCTCCCGCCGCCGCCGCGCCGGCTGCGGCCCCCGCCGCCCCGGCCGCCGCCCCCGAGGTGGTCGGCCACACCGTCAAGTCGCCCATGGTCGGCACCTTCTACCGTTCGTCCAGCCCCGGCGCCAAGGCCTTCGTCGAGGTTGGCAGCCAGGTCAAGGCCGGCGACACCGTCTGCATCATCGAGGCCATGAAGATCCTCAACGAGATCGAGGCCGACCAGTCCGGCACCATCACCAAGATCCTGTGCGAGAACGGCCAGGCCGTCGAATACGGACAGCCGCTTTTCGTGATCGAGTGATGTTCAAGAAGATCCTAGTCGCCAACCGCGGCGAGATTGCCCTGCGCATCCAGCGCGCCTGCCGCGAGATGGGCGTGACCGCGGTCATGGTCTATTCCGAGGCCGACCGCGAGGCCAAGTACGTCAAGCTGGCCGACGAGGCGGTCTGTATCGGCCCGGCCCCCTCGCCCCAGAGCTACCTGAACGTGCCCGCGATCATCTCGGCCGCGGAGGTGACGGACGCCGAGGCCATCCACCCCGGTTACGGCTTCCTGTCCGAGAACGCCGACTTCGCCGAGCGGGTCGAGAAAAGCGGCTTCCAGTTCATCGGGCCCACGCCCGAATCCATCCGCATCATGGGCGACAAGGTCTCGGCCAAGCAGGCCATGATCAAGGCCGGCGTGCCCTGCGTGCCGGGCTCCGAGGGCGAGCTGCCCGAAGACCCGGTGCAGATCCGGCGCATCGCCAAGGCCATTGGCTACCCCGTCATCATCAAGGCGGCCGGCGGTGGCGGTGGCCGCGGCATGCGCGTGGTCCACACCGAAGCCGCCCTGATCAATGCGGTGCAGATGACGCGCGCCGAAGCCGGCGCTGCCTTCGGCAACCCGGCGGTGTACATGGAGAAGTTTCTCCAGAACCCGCGCCACATCGAGATCCAGATCCTGGCCGACAAGCACCGCAACGCGGTCTACCTCGGTGAGCGCGATTGCTCCATGCAGCGGCGCCACCAGAAGGTGATCGAAGAGGCACCTGCCCCGGGCATTCCGCGCAAACTGATCGAGCGTATCGGCGAGCGTTGCGTTGCCGCCTGCAAGAAGATCGGCTACCGAGGCGCGGGCACCTTCGAGTTCCTCTACGAGAACGGCGAGTTCTACTTCATCGAGATGAACACCCGCGTGCAGGTGGAGCACCCAGTGACCGAGCTCATCACCGGCGTGGACATCGTCAAGACCCAGATCCGCGTCGCAGCCGGCGAGAAGCTGCCCTTCACCCAGCGTGACATCCAGATCCAGGGTCACGCCATCGAGTGCCGGGTGAACGCCGAAGACCCGTACAAGTTCATCCCCTCGCCGGGACGCATCACCCAGTGGCACGCGCCAGGTGGTCCGGGGGTACGGGTGGACTCACACGTGTACAACAACTACTTCGTGCCGCCGAACTACGACAGCATGATCGGCAAGATCATCGTGCACGGCGACACCCGCGAACAGGCCCTGGCCCGCATGCGCACCGCTTTGCTCGAGACCGTGGTCGAGGGCATCAACACCAACATCCCGCTGCACCGCGAGCTGATGGTGGACGCCAAGTTCATGACGGGTGGGACCAACATCCACTACCTGGAAGAGTGGCTTGGGCACCATAAGCGGTGACCCCCC
>CAZUKC010000193.1:0-3399 GCA_964620375.1 uncultured Ramlibacter sp.
AGAGTCTCCTGGGTCTCCTCGAAGCTAGCGACATCCTGAAGAACAGCCTTGGCTTCGCCGTTTTGCGTGATGACAAAGGGTTCACGCTGTTCGCCCAGCGAGGCCAAGACCTCAGCGGCGTGCGCCTTGAGGTAGCTGATGGGTCTTACTTGAGATGAGTAACGCATGAGGGATCTCCGAGAAGATCGAATATAGACCACAAAAGGTCTTGCCCCAAAGGTACTTCAATTCCAAGCGTTTTGGTACCACTCAAAGCGTTGTCGTACAGCTTGAAAGCGGCAAGCGCCCGCCCTCACTGCGTAGCGTGCAAAAAGAGAAAAGGACTTAGCCCCTCTCGAGACTAAGTCCTTCATTTTTTTGGTGCCGGTGAGATGAATCGAACACCCGACCTTCTCATTACGAATGAGCTGCTCTACCGACTGAGCTACACCGGCAACCGAAGCCGCAGATTATAGCCAGCCCGGCCTGGGCGCCCCTCGCCTGGGGCTCAGGCGCCGGCCTCTTGGTGGTAGGCGGTGACCCGCTCCACCTCGTGCTTGCTGCCCAGGATCACGCTCACGCGCTCGTGCAGCTGCCCGGGCTGGATGTCCAGGATCCGCTGCTTGCCGTTGGTAGCGGCGCCGCCGGCCTGTTCGACCAGCCAGCCCATGGGGTTGGCCTCGTACATCAGGCGCAGTTTGCCGGGCTTGTTCGGCTCGCGCTTGTCCCAGGGGTACATGAAGATGCCGCCGCGCGTGAGGATGCGGTGCACGTCGGCCACCATGGAGGCGATCCAGCGCATGTTGAAGTCCTTGCCGCGCGGACCTTCCTGGCCGGCCAGGCACTCGTCCACATAGCGACGCACCGGCGGCGCCCAGTGCCGCATATTGGACATATTGATCGCGAATTCCTTGGTGTCGGCTGGGATGCGCACCTTCTCCTGCACCAGCACGAACGAGCCCTGCTCGCGGTCCAGCGTGAACATGGCCACTCCGTTGCCCACCGTCAGCACCAGGGTGGTCTGGGGTCCGTAGATGCAGTAGCCCGCCGCCACCTGCCGATGACCCGGCTGCAGGAAGTCCTGCTCGCTCACGCCGTGGCCACTGCTCTCGGGCTTTTTGAGGACGCTGAAGATGGTGCCGATGGAAACATTGACATCAATGTTGGACGAGCCGTCCAGCGGGTCGAACAGCAGCAGGTACTCACCCTGCGGGTAGCGATTGGGCACCATGTAGATGCCGTCCATTTCCTCGCTGGCCATGGCTGCCAGGTGACCGCCCCATTCGTTGGCCTCAATCAGCACCTCGTTGGCGATGATGTCCAGCTTCTTCTGCACCTCGCCCTGGACGTTCTCGGTCTCGGCCGATCCGAGCACACCGCCCAGTGCGCCCTTGTTCACCGCATGGCTGATGCTCTTACAGGCACGGGCCACCACCTCCAGCAGCAGTCGTAGCTGCGCGGGGATCAGGCCGTCGACACGCTGCTGCTCGACGAGGTAGCGGGAGAGGGAGATCTTGGTGGACATGGGGACTTATTCCTCGAGGGCACGCGTAACGACTTCGCGCACGTCGTTCGACAGATCCGGTTTGGCTGCGACACGCGCGATCGCCTCACGCGCCGCGCTGCGGCAGGGCTCGACCAGCCGCTTCCAGCGATCGAGCGCACGCGCCAGTCGGGCCGCCACCTGTGGGTTGATCGCGTCGAGTTCCATCACGCGCTCGCTCCAGAACACGTAGCCGGCGGCGTCGGGTCGGTGGAAGGCGCCCGGGTTGGCGCTGCAGAAGCTGAAGATCAGGCTACGGGCGCGGTTCGGGTTGCGGATGTTGAAGTCGGGATGGTTCATCAACTGGCGCACCACCGGCAGACGGTCGCCGCCGTGGTCCGGTGCGCCGGCCTGCAGGGCGAACCACTTGTCCAGCACCAAAGCCTCGTCCTTGAACAGGCTGTGGAAACGGTCCAGGGCCTGCGCCGCCAGGGGGTGGCCGCTGATCACGAGGGCAGACAGCGCGTTGAAGCGGTCGGTCATGTTGCCCGCCTCCTTGAACCGCTGCAGCGCCTTGCCGGGCCACACCGGATCGCCACTGACCCGCGCTGCCAGGCACAGGTGCGTGAGGGCCAGGCCCGCCAGGGCGCGCCGGCCGCTGGACACCGGGTCGGGGCGGTAGGCGCCGTTGTCCTTGTGGTGCTCGTAGGCCCATTCCCAGTCGTGGCGCAGGTGGGTGGCCAGCTGCTGGCGCATCGCTTCGCGCACCGCATGAATCCGCTGGGGGTCCACCGTTTCCAGCTGCTCGGCGATGTAGGTCTCGGAGGGCAGGGTCAGCACCAGCTCTTTGAAGGCCGCGTCCAGCCCCGGGTGGCGCATCACCCCGCGCATGGCCTCCAGGAACGGCGCGTCCAGTTCCACAGGGCCGCCTTCGCGCACGAAGCGCAGCGCGCGGCGCAGCGCCAGGCGCTGGCCCGCCTCCCAGCGGTTGAAGGGGTCGGTGTCGTGCGCCAGCAGGATCAGGAGCTGGGCATCGGTGTAGTCGTGTTCCAGGATCACCGGCGCGCTAAAGCCCCTCAGGATGGAAGGCACCGGTTCGCCGGTCAGGCCCTCCACGGTGAGCGTGGCGCTCGACTCGGAGAGCACGTGCAGGTCGGCCTTGAGCTCGCCGCCCTGCGCATCGAGCAGACCCCAGCGCACGGGGATGACGAAGGCGCGCTTATCGGTCTGGCCCGGCGTGGGCGGGCAGGACTGTGTGAGCGTGAGCGTGTAGCGGCCGGTGGCGGCGTCCCATTCGCTGGTGGTGCGCAGGCGAGGGGTGCCGGCCTGGCTGTACCAGCGCTTGAAGGCGTCCAGGCGCTGCGCCAGCTGCGAACCCGGGTTGGCGTCGGCGATGGCCTGGGCGAAGTCGTCGCAGGTGACGGCTTGACCGTCGTGGCGCTCGAAATACAGGTTCATGCCGCGCGCGAAGCCCGCACGGCCCATCGGGTCGGCCTCGGTGGCGACCAGGGTCTGCATCATGCGCACGACCTCGGCGCCCTTCTCGTAGATGGTGACCGTGTAGAAGTTGTTGATCTCCAGGTACTGGTCCGGGCGTACCGGGTGCGCCATCGGACCCGCGTCCTCGGGGAACTGCGCGGTGCGCAGCACCCGTACGTCCTCGATGCGCTTGACGGCGCGCGCCGAGGCCTCGCCCGCCAGGTCCTGGCTGAATTCCTGATCACGGAACACCGTGAGGCCCTCTTTGAGCGAGAGCTGGAACCAGTCGCGGCAGGTGACACGGTTGCCGGTCCAGTTGTGGAAGTACTCGTGACCGACCACGCTCTCGATGTTGGCGTAGTCGACGTCGGTGGCCGTGGCCTGGCTGGCCAGCACGTACTTCGTGTTGAAGATGTTCAGGCCCTTGTTCTCCATCGCGCCCATGTTGAAGTCGCTGG
>CAZUKC010000194.1:0-3399 GCA_964620375.1 uncultured Ramlibacter sp.
AGGCGCTGGAGCAATGGTACTCGACCCGCTACCGCCAGGACTACAAGGGCGCGGTGTCGCCCAAGCTATCGCACGTGCTGCGGGCCGCACGCCTGGCGCTGGAACGCTGGGACTGGGCCAGCGCCCAGAGCGGCTTTCGCATGCCGGCCCGCTCGCTCGACATCGGTGCGTCCAGCGGCGAGTGGGTCTACCTGATGCACAGCTTGGGCGTGACGGCGCGCGGCGTCGAGCCCCACCAGGGGTATTCGGCCTTCGCGCGCGAGTCGCTCGGGCTGGATGTGGTGGCGGGCTCGCTGCAGCAGCGGCTGCCGGAGATGCCGGCGGGCGGCCTGGACCTCGTGAGCATGTTCCACGTGCTGGAGCATGTGTGCGATCCGGTGCAGACGCTGCGGTCCATTGCCCGCGTGCTGTCCCCGCAGGGGCTGGTGTTCATCGAGGTGCCGGACGTGGCGGGTCTGAGCTCTCCGAAGAACACGTTCTTTCGTGCGCACACGCTGTATTTCAGCGCGCACTCGCTACGCTCGGTGGCGCAGGCCGCGGGCTTCGAGGTCGCGGCGCAGAACTTCGAGGAAGGCGGCAACCTGCGCGTCCTGCTGCGCGTGGCCGGTGCGCCGGCGCCGGCCGACTGGCAGCCCAGCGACGCGCTGGTGCGCGGACAGCAGGCCCGGCGCTGGAGCAACTACCTGCTGCACCGACTGAAGGAAGGCCATGCCTGGCGCCGGCACCTGCGCCGGCTGGAGGAGAAGCGGACCGCCGCGGGGCATGCGGACGCGCGTTCGCTGCTGGACGCCACCTACGCCGCACACGTGGCGCGCCACCGGTCCGTCACGGCCTGAGGGCCGTCCCGGCTCAATACAGGGAGGGCTCGCCCGCCGGGCGGGTCTTGAAGCGCTTGTGCACCCAGAAATACTGCTGCGGGCACTCGAGGACCTGCGCCTCGATCCAGGCATTCATGCGGCGGGCGTCCGCCACCGGGTCGTCGGTGGGGAAGTCGGTCCAAGGCGGCAGGAAGCGCACGCTGTAGCCCTGCCCCCCGGGCAGCATCCGCGCCACCACCGGCTGGACCGCCATGCCCACGCTGCGTGCCATGCGCGAGGGTGCGACCAGGGTCGAGGCCGGCACCCCGAAGAACGGGACGAACTCGGCATCGCGACCGCCGAAGTCCATGTCCGGCAGGTTGAAGAAGCCGTAGCCCTGGCGCACCGCCCGCAGCAAGGGCCGCGCGCCTTCGCCCCGCGCAAAGATCTCGGTGTTGCCGTGACGCAGTCGTGCGCGTCGCATGGCGGCGTCAATGACCGGATTGGATTGCGCCTGGTAGATCGAGGCCAGACCCCGGCGGATGTTCAGCTGCACCGCGACGCCCGCGATGTCCAACCCCATGAAGTGCGGCACCAGCCACATCACCGGGCCCGGGTGGCGATCAGCGAACTGCCAGTCGCCCTCCACGTGGATCAAGCGGCGCAGGCGCTCGGGCGGCGCGAACCACAGCAGCCCGCGCTCGAGCACGCTGCGGCTGAACCAGGTGAAGACCTCGCGGGCCAGCTGCTCCCGCTCGAGGGCGGGCCTGTCGGGAAAGCACAGCTGCAAATTGCGCAGCGTGATGCGCCGGCGCGCCCGGGCCAGATGCCACAGCAGGCGCCCGATCGCCCGGCCCAGCGCCGCCTGCCACGCCAGCGGCAGGCCATGCAGCAGCCACAGGAGCGCAAGCCCTGCGTAGCCACCCAGTCGCGAAAGGACGCGCTTCATGGGCCGGGGGTCTCCGCCGGCGCAGCCTCAGCGGGCTGCTCGCGCGGGGGCTTGTAGCGCCCGTAGCTCCAGAGGTACTGCTGCGGGCATTCGCGAATCAGGCGCTCGAGCTCGCCATTGAGTTGGGCCACCGCCTCGGGCAGGGCCTCGGGCAGGGGCGACTGCAGCTCGCGCGCGTGCAACCGGTAGCCCCGGCCGGCCGGCAGGCGCTCGCCCCAGACCAGGCGCACCTGTGCGCCGGTCTGCTGCGCGAGACGCGCCGCCAAGGTCATGGTGTAGGCGGGACGGCCGAAGAACGGCGCCCACAGGCCCAGCCCCTCGGGCGGCACCTGGTCGGGCAGCAGGCCTACGGCCTGACCCTGGCGCAGGGCGCGGATCATATGGCGTACCCCGGCCAGCGTGGTGGGCACGGCCGCCAGACCCGGGCGCTGGCGCGAGACCGCCACCATCGGCGCGATCCAGGCCTTGCGCGCCGGCCGGAACAACACCGTGAGCGGACCGTGCTGCGGGTGGTAACGCACGGCCAGGGCCTGGGCCACCACCTCAAAGCAGCCCAGATGGGGCGTGAGCAGCACCACGCCCCGGCCCTGGGCGTAGGCGGTGTCGATGCAGGCCACGTTGTCCCAGGCGACGGGTGGGGCGGCCCCCAACCACAGGCGCGGCAGCTCGGCGACCATGCGTCCGATGTGCGCCACCGCCGGGCGCACCTGGGCGAAGCGAAAGCCGGCCTGGGCGGCATGGTCGACGAAGCGTCGACGGTAGGTGGACGACCCCAGGAACACGCCCCAGCCCAGGACCGCACCGGCTGCATGCAGCGCGCGCAGCGGCACACGGGAAAGCAGGCGAAGCAGCGTCAGCATGGGGTGTCGGGCGTCAGACAGGCAGGCAAGGGCGCTGGAGCGTTTAGAATCCGCGGGTCGCCGAGTTATGGAACTACTTGCAGGGCGACGTTAAACATCACTGCTAAAGCGTTCGCCGAAGCTCCCGCGAAGGCAACGCGCCCTTCAACCCGTGGAGTATCTCAAATGGCGAACGATTACCTCTTCACTTCCGAATCCGTCTCTGAAGGCCACCCCGACAAGGTGGCCGACCAGATCTCGGACGCGATCCTGGACGCGATCTTCCAGCAGGACCCGCGCTCGCGCGTGGCCGCCGAGACCCTGACCAACACCGGCCTGGTGGTGCTGGCCGGCGAGATCACCACCAACGCGCATGTCGACTACATCCAGGTCGCGCGCGACACCATCAAGCGCATCGGCTACGACAACACCGAGTACGGCATCGACTACAAGGGCTGCGCGGTGATGGTCTGCTACGACAAGCAGTCCAACGACATCGCCCAGGGCGTGGACCATGCCTCCGACGACCACCTGAACACCGGTGCCGGCGACCAGGGCCTGATGTTCGGCTATGCCTGCGACGAGACCCCCGAGCTCATGCCCGCGCCGATCCACTACGCGCACCGCCTGGTGGAGCGCCAGGCGCAGCTGCGCAAGGACGGCCGCCTGCCGTTCCTGCGGCCGGACGCCAAGAGCCAGGTCACCATGCGCTATGTCGACGGAAAGCCCCACAGCATCGACACCGTGGTGCTGTCCACTCAGCACAGCCCCGAGCAGAGCGACGGCAACAAGATGAAGGCCTCCTTCGTCGAGG
>CAZUKC010000195.1:0-3383 GCA_964620375.1 uncultured Ramlibacter sp.
GGCCGCCGCCCTTCATCTTTTTCATCATGCCCTGCATCTGCTCAAACTCATTGAGCAGGCGGTTCACTTCCTGAACCTGCACTCCGGCGCCGGCAGCAATGCGGCGCTTGCGGGTCGCCTTGATGAGGTCAGGCTTGCGGCGTTCGAGCGGCGTCATGCTGCAGATGATGCCCTCCTTACGTCGGATATCGCGCTCGGCCTTGTCCATGTCGACCTGGCCGGCCTTGGCCTGCATCTGCGCGGGCAGCTTGTCCATCAGCTGCGAAAGCCCCCCCATCTTCTTCATCTGCTGCAGCTGCGCGAGGAAGTCGTTGAGATCGAAGCCCTCGCCGCTCTTGACCTTGGCTGCCAGCTTCTGCGCGGACTCCATGTCCACGCCGGCCTGCACCTGTTCCACCAGGGCCACGATGTCGCCCATGCCCAGAATGCGCCCAGCATGTCGCTCGGCGTCGAAAACCTCCAGACCATCGATCTTCTCGGAGACGCCCGAGAACTTGATCGGCACGCCCGTCACCTGCCGCACCGACAGCGCCGCACCGCCGCGTGAGTCGCCGTCGGTCTTGGTCAGGACGATGCCCGTGAGCGGCAGGGCCTCCTTGAAGGCGCGGGCGGTGTTCACCGCGTCCTGGCCCTGCATGGCGTCGACCACGAACAGGGTCTCCACCGGCTTGAGCGCGCCGTGCAGTTCCTGGATCTCGCGCATGAGCGCCTCGTCGATAGCCAGGCGGCCGGCGGTATCCACCAGCAGCACGTCGAAATACTGGCGTTTCGCGTGGTCCAGCGCCGCGCGCGCGATGTCCAGGGGCTTCTGGTCGGGGGTGCTGGGGAACCACTCGGCGCCAGCCTGCGCCGTCACCGTCTTGAGCTGCTCGATGGCGGCGGGCCGGTATACGTCACCCGAGACCGTCAGCACCTTCTTCTTGCGCTTTTCAATGAGGTGACGCGCCAGCTTGGCGGTGGTGGTGGTCTTGCCCGCGCCCTGCAGGCCGGCCATCAGAATCACCGCGGGAGGCTGTGCCGCCAGATTGATGTCGGCCACGCCCTCGCCGATGGTGGCGATCAGCTCACGGTGGACGATGCCCACCAGGGCCTGTCCGGGGTTGAGCGAGCCCACCACCTCCTGGCCCAGGGCCTTGTCCTTGACCCGGGCGATGAAGTCACGCACGACGGGCAGGGCCACGTCGGCCTCGAGCAGCGCCATCCGCACCTCGCGCAGCATGTCCTGCACATTGCTTTCGGTGATGCGGGCCTGGCCCCGCATTTCCTTGACCAGGCGGGAGAGCTTGTCGGTGAGTGCGGAGGCCATGAAGATAAACTGCGAAACCATGATTTTATCCAGCGCCTCCCCGGCCGGCCTCGTCCTCACGCTGGCAGCGGCCGCGGCCTACGCGATCCCCGCGGCCGCCGCCGCGCGCCTGTCCGACCAGGCCGCGCGTCTGGCGCTGCAGGCCGCCTGGGTGCTGCACGGGCTGGTCCTGGTCTGGTCGCTCGTGGGCGACACCCCGCGCTTCGGCTTCGCGCCCGCCCTGTCGGTCACGGCCTGGCTGGTGCTCACGGTCTACGCCATCGAGCGGCAGATGTTCCCCCAGCTGCGCGTACGCTGGGCGCTGGCCGGACTGGGGGCGGCCGCCGTGCTGCTGGCCCTGGTGTTCCCGGGCGCGCCCCTGCACATTTCGGCCTCGCCCTGGCTGCCGCTGCATTGGGCGCTGGGCATCGCCTCCTACGGCCTGTTCGGGGCCGCCGTCGCCCACGCCTGGCTCATGATGCGCGCCGAGCGCCATATCCGGCAGGCCAGCGACGCCCATGCCGGCGTGCCGCTGCTCACGCTCGAGCGCCTGACCTTCCGCTTCGCCACCGGCGGCTTCGTGCTGCTCTCGGCCACGCTGCTGGCTGGCATCGTCTTCGGCGCCGCCTGGCGCTGGGACCACAAGAGCGTCTTCTCCGTGCTCGCCTGGATCGCCTTCGCCCTGCTCCTGGTCGGCCGGGCGCGCTTCGGCTGGCGCGGTCGCAAAGCGGTACGCATCCTCTACACCGGCTCGCTGCTGCTCCTGCTGGCCTACGTGGGCTCGCGCTTCGTGCTCGAGGTGATGCTGGGGCGCACCGCATGAAGTACCTGGTGCTGATCGCCGTCCTGGCGGTGGTCTACCTCCTGTGGCGGGCGCAGCAGCGGCGGCAGGACGCGTCCGAGGCGCGGCCCGACACCCGCGCCGGCGCGCGCCCCAATCCCGATACAGGCTCGCCGCAGGACATGGTCCAGTGCCCCGTCTGCGCCCTGCACCTGCCGCGTAATGAAGCCGTGGCCGACCCCCAGGGCCGGCTGTACTGCTCGCCCGAGCACCGCGCGAGCGCCGACCGCCGCTAGCCCACCCGCCCATGGCCCACCCGCCCGAGGTCCCCGGCAGCGCCCCCCTCTGGCACGGCGGCTGGTACCGTTACGCCCGGCGCGCGGACTCGCCCCATTTCGGTCCCCGGCCTGAAGGCATCCCGATCGACCTGATCGTGGTGCACTCCATCAGCCTGCCCCCGGGCCAGTACGGCGGCGACGAGGTACAGCAGCTATTCCTGGGCACTCTCGACTGGGAGGCCCACCCCTACTTCCAGTCCATCCGCGGACTGCAGGTGTCCGCCCACTTCTACATCCGGCGCGGCGGCGAGCTGTGGCAGTTCGTCAGCTGCGACCAGCGCGCCTGGCATGCCGGCGCTTCCCGGCACCGGGGGCGTGACAACTGCAACGACTTCTCCGTGGGCATCGAGCTCGAAGGCCTGGAGGGGCAGCCCTTCGAACCTTCGCAGTACGAGGCCCTGACCAGCCTGTCGGCGGCGATCGCGCAGGCCTATCCGATCCGGCATATCGCGGGCCACGAGCACATCGCCCCGGGCCGCAAGGCCGATCCGGGCGCAGCCTTCGACTGGCTGGCGCTGCGCCGCAGCCTGGGCTGGCCTTCGGACAGCCTTCCCGGATGAACTTTGGTTTTCCACCCCCAAGGCGGGGGTGCAAACATTTCAGAGTCAATAGCGCGAACACTACATCTAGTGGCTTGTCAGGGCCCCAGACCCTAGATATAGTGCCCCGCATACATCTGAAGAAGCAAAAAACCGGAGCGTTCGGCCCCGCGCGCGCAGCGCTCCCGAAACAAATACAACACCGATAAGAGGACCCATGCAGACCGCCCAGAGCACCCCCGCCGCGCACCCACTCGCCAGCACCCTTCCCACCACCTCGGGCACCTCGACCCACGCCGGTAGCACCGGCCACGCTCTGGCCCACTACCAGATCATTCGCCGCAATGGGGCCGTCGTCCCCTTCGAGCCGGACAAGATCGCCATCGCCATGATGAAGGCCTTCCTGGCCGTGCACGGCACCCAGGGGGCGGCCTCGGCCA
>CAZUKC010000196.1:0-3382 GCA_964620375.1 uncultured Ramlibacter sp.
TGTAGAACACCATCTGCGCGAAGGCCATGGTGACCATGATGAAGTAGATGCCGTGGGTGCGCACCACAAAGAAGCCGATCACCAGCGCCGCCAATCCAGAGGCGCCTACCGCCAGCGGCAGCGTCCACCACAGACTGGCCGGGCCGGTCTCGGGCGTGAGGAAGGCCAGCGCGTAACCGGCCAGGCCGAAGTAGGCGGCATGCCCCAGCGACACCAGCCCGGTGACTCCGAGCAGCAGGTCCAGGCTCATGGCGAAGATGGCCAGGATCATCATGCGCGCCACCACCTGCGCATAGAAATCGGTGCCGAAGAAGGGAAAGGCGGCCAGCGCCACGAGACCCAGCGCCAGGGCGACCTGCACGCCGGCGGGCAGGCTTTCGAGATGGGCTTTGGCGGCGCTCATTGCTTGAACAGGCCTTCGGGTTTCCACAGCAGCACTGCTGCCATGAGCATGTACACCAGCATGCCGGACAGGGCGGGCACGAGCACCTTGCCGAAGGTGTCGACCAGGCCCACCAGCAGCGCGGCGATCAGTGCGCCGCGCACCGATCCGATGCCGCCGATCACCACCACCACGAAGCACATGATCAGGACCTGCGAGCCCATGTTCGGGTAGACGCTGGAGACGGGCGCGGCGATCATGCCGGCCACCGTGGCCAGGCCCACGCCCAGGGCGAAGACGATGGCGTGGATGCGGCGGATGTTGATGCCCAGGGCCTCGGTCATGTCGCGGTTGAAGGCGCCGGCGCGGATCTTCATGCCCAGGCGCGTGCGCGAGATCAGGACATACAGGCCCAGGGCCAGCACGATGCACACGCCCGACATGAAAAGGCGGTACACCGGATACGACAGGGTGTCGGTCAGCGGGATGGACGCCGCCAGCTGCGCGGGGATCTCCACGCCATGCACGTCATCGCCCCACAGCAGCGAGCGCGATTCCTCGAAGATGTAGATCAGACCGAACGTGAGCAGCACCTGGTCCAGGTGATCCCGGTGGTAGAAGAACCGGAACAGAAGCTTCTCCAGTAGCAGCCCCAGGACGACCGCCAGCACCGCGCCCACCAGGATGGCCAGGGTCAGGCTGCCCAGGTTGCGTGAGAGCCACCAGGCCAGGTAGGCCCCCAGCATGTAGAAGCTGCCATGGGCCAGGTTGACGACGCCCATGATGCCGAAGATCAGCGTCAGGCCTGCGGCCAGCATGAACAGCAGCAGTCCGTACTGCACGCTGTTCAGGAGTTGGATCAGGAAGTTCTCGAGGCTCATGTGGTGTGCACAAAGAAAAGCGGCGGAGGGTGTCCGCCGCTTCGTGCGTCGCGCGATCGAACGGGATCGCGCGGCGATCAGCCCATACGGCAGCCCGCGCCGGAGTCGGCCAGGGCCTTGGCGGCGATGCCCATCACCTTGTTCTCCTTGTTCTCGACGCGGCGCAGGTAGAAGTCCTGGATCGGGTTGTGCGACTTGCTCATGCTCCACTTGCCCCGCGGGCTGTCGATCGACTGCGATTCGAGGGCCTGGTAGAGGGCCTGCTTGTTTCCGATGTCGCCCTTGACGGCCGCCAGGCCCTGCGCGAGCAACAGGCCGGTGTCGTAGCCCTGGACGGCGTAGACGTCGGGCTGCATGCGAAAGCCCTTGGCGTAGTTCAGGCGGAACTGCTTGTTGCGGGCGGTCTCCAGCGAGTCGCTGTAATGCAGGGTGGTCATGACGCCTTCGGCCGCAGCGCCCGCGGCATCGAGCACGCCCTCGGTGAGGAAGCCCGAGCCCCACAGCGGGATGCGGTCCTTCAGACCCGCCGCGGCGTAATCGCGGATGAACTTGGCGGCGCCGCCACCGGCGAAGAAGCAGGCCACGGCATCGGGCTTGAGCGAGGCGATCTCGGTCAGAAGTGCCTGGAACTCCACGTTGGGGAAGGGCAGGCTCAGCTCCTTGATGATGGTGCCGCCGGCCTTGGTGTAGCTTTCCTTGAAGCCCTCGAAGGCCTCGTCGCCCGCGGCGTACTTCCAGGTGATCCAGACGGCGCGCTTGAGGCCCTTGTCCATCATGGGCTTGCCCAGCGCCATGGTGGGCTGGCTGTTGGTGAATGAGGTGCGAAACACGTTGGGCGCGCACATCGCGCGGGTGGCGGCGTGCACGCCGGCGTTGGGGATCAGGTTCAACACGCCCGCTTCGCGCACGACGCGGTGGATACCCATTTGCACGCCCGAGTGGACGGTGCCAATCAAGACATCGACCTTGTCACGCTGGACCAGGCGCTGGGCGTTTTCCACGCCCTTGGAGGGCTCGGACTCGTCGTCGACCTTGAACCACTCGATGTCACGGCCACCGAGCTTGCCGCCTTTTTCGTCCAGGGCCATGCGAAACGCGTTCTCGATGGTCTGGCCGATCTGGCCGAAGGTGCCGGTGTAGGGCAGCATCAGGCCCACGCGCACCTTGTTGCTCTGGGCCCGCGCGATGGAGGGCAGCAGCAGGCTGGTGGAAGCAGCGCCGACAAGGGCGGCACCGCGGGTGAGGACGAGGCGGCGTGAGGTCATGCGAGTCTCCTTCGGTCAGTCGTTTTTCCGCTGGTGATTGTGCCCGACCGTCTTACCCACCCCGCACATGGCTAACCCTCGGTCGAGGGAAGGCGTTCGTGCGCGCGATTCAACACTGCGCGCGTGCAGCGGCCCGTACAATCACGGCGTCGGAGCGTAGCGCAGTCTGGTAGCGCATCTGGTTTGGGACCAGAGGGTCGTAGGTTCGAATCCTATCGCTCCGACCATTCATCAAAACCCGCCCTGCTCGAGGCGGGTTTTTTCTTGGGCGCTCGCCCGCTTTTCACCTTCCCCTGCATCGAATTACCGGCGTCTTATGCGCGCCCGACGTTCGCCGCCCGCGCGCGCGCGTGAGCCCGTTCAAACATGCAGGCGCCCGAATAGGAATGTGAAAAATAAGTACGAAGGTTGTACCTTGAATAAAACTGAACTAGTATGAATTACGCATTGTTGCCGTTGTATCGAAGGCGATGCGAAGTGACGGAGCGCCCCTGATTCGTAGGCCCGGGCATGGCCCGTCTTACCTAGACCCGATCTTTTGAAGGACACGCATGTCAGACAGTCTCCAAAAATGGGTGGGCCGAAACCGCCCGCCCCGCGTTCAGATCACCTATGACGTGGAAATCGGCGATGCCGTCGAGAAAAAGGAATTGCCGCTTGTGGTCGGTCTGCTGGCCGATCTGTCCGGCCAGCCCCTGGAGCCGCCGCCCAAACTGAAAGACCGGCGGTTCGTCGAGATCGACCGCGACAACTTCAACCAGGTGATGGCCAAGATCGCGCCGCGCCTGGACTTGTCGGTGCCCGACACCCTCAAGGGCGAGGGCAATCTGAAGGTCGAACTGACGTTCAACGAC
>CAZUKC010000197.1:0-3334 GCA_964620375.1 uncultured Ramlibacter sp.
CCTGCGCGCCGAGGTGGACGTGCTCACGCTCACCGCCACGCCGATTCCGCGCACCCTGGGCATGGCGCTCGAAGGCCTGCGCGATCTGTCGGTGATCGCCACCGCACCCCAGCGGCGCCTGGCGATCAAGACCTTTGTACGCAGCGAAGACAACGGCGTGATCCGCGAGGCGGTATTGCGCGAACTCAAACGCGGTGGCCAGATCTATTTCCTGCACAACGAGGTGGAGACCATCGAGAACCGCCGCCAGCGGCTGCAGGAGCTGCTGCCCGAGGCGCATATCGCGGTGGCCCACGGCCAGATGCCCGAGCGCGAACTCGAGCGCGTGATGCGGGACTTCGTGGCGCAACGCTTTAACGTGCTGGTGTGCTCCACGATCATCGAGACCGGCATCGATGTGCCCACGGCCAACACCATCGTGATCAGCCGCGCCGACAAGTTCGGCCTGGCGCAACTGCACCAGCTGCGCGGGCGGGTGGGTCGCAGCCACCACCAGGCCTATGCCTACCTGCTGGTGCCCGACACCGAGGGCCTGACCAAGCAGGCGGCGCAGCGCCTGGACGCCATTCAGCAGATGGAGGAACTGGGCTCAGGCTTCTACCTGGCCATGCACGACCTCGAGATCCGAGGCGCCGGTGAGGTGCTGGGCGAGAGCCAGAGCGGCAACATGCTGGAAGTGGGCTTCCAGCTTTACAACGAGATGCTGTCCGAGGCGGTCCGAAGCCTCAAGGCCGGCAAGGAGCCGGACCTGCTGGCGCCGCTGTCGGTGACCACCGAGATCAACCTGCACGCCCCCGCCCTGCTGCCGGACGACTACTGCGGCGACGTGCACCTTCGCCTGTCTTTCTACAAGAAGCTGGCCACTGCCAAGACAGCCGACCAGATCGACGCCCTGCTCGAGGAGATCGTCGACCGCTTCGGCAAGCTGCCGGCGCAGGCCCAGACCCTGATCGACGTCCATCGCCTGCGCGTGCTGGCGCGGCCCTATGGCGTGGCCAAGGTGGATGCCGCACCCGGCGTGATCCAGATCACCTTCCGGCCCAACCCGCCGGTGGATCCGATGCGCATCATCGAGCTGGTGCAGAAGAACCGCCACATCAAGCTGGCGGGCAACGAGAAGCTGCGGATCGAGCGCGAACTGAAAGAGCCCAAGGACCGGGCCCAGATGGTGCGTGACGTGCTGCGCTCGCTCGGGCAGCCGGTGCCGGCAGCCGCCTGAAGACTCTCCGACCTGTTCCCTAAAGCCCCCTTGCCATGAATCCTCCCGCTACCGAAATCTCCCCCGGCCTCGTGATCCAGGGCTTTACCCCGCCGCTGTCCCTGCGCAGCTTCGGCCTGATCGCCTTCGACATGGACTCGACCCTGATCAACATCGAATGCGTGGACGAGATCGCGGCCGCGGCAGGCCGCAAGGAGGAGGTTGCGGCGATCACCGAGGCGGCGATGCGCGGCGAGATCACCGACTACAAGGACAGCCTGCGACGGCGCGTGGCGCTGCTGGAGGGCGTGAGCGTGGACCACATGCAGCAGGTGTACGACCGCCGGCTGCAGCTCAATCCGGGTGCGGCCGAACTCGTCGCGGCCTGCAAGGCGGCGGGCCTGAAGGTGCTGCTGGTCTCGGGCGGCTTCACCTTTTTCACCGACCGTATCCGCGACCGTTTGGGCATCGACTACACCCGTTCGAACGTGCTGGAGGTTGCCAACGGCCGGCTCACCGGGCGCATGGTGGACCAGCCCTGGGGCGATATCTGCGACGGCGAGGAAAAGCGCCGCATGCTGCTGCAAACCTGTGAGTCGCTGGGCCTGGCCCCGCGGCAGTCTATCGCCATGGGCGACGGCGCGAACGACCTGCCGATGATGGGGGTGGCGGGGCTGTCCGTGGCCTACCAGGCCAAGCCGCGCGTGCGCGAACAGGCGATGGTGGCGATCAACAGCGGCGGGCTGGACCGCTTGCTGGAGGTGGTGCGCCCCTGATCCCTGGGCACGGCGGGCTGCCCGCGCTCACAGGGCTACCATCTCGACGGTCTGCGTCAGCAGCGGTCTGACCAGGATCTTGTAGCCGTCGGCATCGAAACCGGCCGCCACCTTCTTCAGGCGTCGGGCCTCGGCCACCGTCGCGGCGCTGCCCAGATAGCACCAGTTGCGCACCACATGGACCTGGGTGAGTGCGTCGTCGCGCTCGACCAGACCCACCGCACCCTCGTAGGGCCAGCACTGCACGCGCAGTGTCTCCAGGCCCTGGCGCAAGCGCTGGTGGTGCGCGGCGTGCGTTTCGTCGCCCCGGCAGACTCCGGCGCATTGGCGGATGCCGGCGCGAAAGCAGGCCTTTGCGGGCGGCAGCTTCTCCAGACCGAGCGCGCCATAGCAAAGCCGGTGCTGGTCGGCGAGATCGCGCAGGGTGTTCAGCGCCTCATGGCGGCTCGGAAAGAGGCCATACAACTCGGGTTCGGTGGCGAAATCCAGGTCCTTGGAGTACACCACCTGCGGCAGGCCGTCGACCAGCTGCAGGCTGCAAAGCTGGCGGTTGCGCCGCAGCCTCTGGTTGAAGATCGGGTGCAGCTGCTTGATCATCTGCGCCTCCAGCAGCAGCGCCCCGATCTCGCCGCCCGTGCGGATGTGACGGATGGCACGGGTCTGGCGCAGCATCCGAGCCTCGTCCGGATTGCGCAGGTGCGACAGCAGGCGGTGGCGGATGTTGACGCTCTTGCCGATGTACAGCGGCAGATCACCGGCCTCACCGTGAAACACATAGACCCCGGCCGCGGCAGGTGCGTCCTCGATCATGGCTCGCAGGTGCTGTGCGTCAGAGTGGGCCTGGACGTCCTGAAAATCCGCACGTCGGCGGCGTGGCAATTGCATGGCTGAAATTCGGCTGCGCAGGTGCTCAGGCCCTCTCGATCACCGGCCGCCCGGCCTGCACCACGAAGCGGGCCTGCGTCTGCACGCGCGCATCGGGCTGGGTGACGTCGTCCAGCACGCGCAGCGTGGTGGTCATCGTGTCGGGCGTCCACTCGCACAGGCCGTAGCCGCGCTGGCTGGCGTCGCCGAAGACGAAGTGCGGGTTTTCGGCCAGGCGCTGCGCGGTGACCCGCGCACTGGCGCTGGCGCGCGAGCTGATGCTGGTGCCGCAGAACTCGACGCCAATGGAGGCGCTGTCGGGACGTGCGTAATCGGCCTTCACGTGACCCACCCAGTTCTCGTGCACGTCGCCGCCCAGGAAGACCGGATTGGGCACGCGGTGTCGGCGCAGGGTGTCGGTCAGGCGCTGGCGTGCGGGGGCGTAGCCGTCCCAGCCGTCATTCCAGAGGCGCTCGCCCGGACCGGGCAAGTTGTC
>CAZUKC010000198.1:0-3293 GCA_964620375.1 uncultured Ramlibacter sp.
CCAGTAGCCGGACTTCAGCGGCGGCTCCGGGGCCTTCCAGTCGGCGAGGCGTTTCTTCAACTCGGCATCGGAGATATCCAGGTGCAGGCGGCGATTGGGCACATCCAGCTCGATCATGTCGCCATTGCGCACCACCGCCAGCGGGCCGCCGGCAGCGGCCTCGGGCGAGGTGTGCAGCACCACGGTGCCATAGGCGGTACCGCTCATTCGGGCATCGCTGATACGGACCATGTCGGTGATGCCCTTGCGCAGCACCTTGGGCGGCAAAGGCATGTTGCCCACTTCGGCCATGCCGGGGTAACCCTTGGGACCGCAGTTCTTCAGGACCAGGATGCAGGTCTCGTCCACGTCCAGGTTCTCGTCGTCGATACGGGCGTGGAAGTCGTCGCTGTTCTCGAAGACCACCGCGCGTCCGCGGTGCACCATCAGGGACGGCGTGGCCGCACTGGGCTTGATCACCGCGCCGCGCGGCGCGAGGTTGCCCCGAAGGATCGCGATGCCCGCCTTTTCCTTGAACGGCTCCTTGAAGGTCTTGATCACGCGCGGGTCGTAGTTCTGGGCATCGGCGATGTTTTCGGCGACGGTATTGCCGCTGACGGTGACGATGTCCCTGTGCAGCAGGTGCTGGATCTCCTTCATCACCACCGGCAGGCCACCCGCGTAGCAGAAGTCCTCCATCAGGTGCTGGCCCGAGGGCTGCAGGTTCAGCAAGCACGGCATATCGCTGCCCAGGCGCTCGAAGTCGTCGACGGTGAGCTTGATGCCCAGACGGCCGGCGATCGCGATCAGGTGGATCACCGCGTTGGTGGAGCCGCCGATGGCCGCCAGCGTGCGGATCGCGTTCTCGAAGGCCTCGCGCGTGAGTACTTTGGTAATGGTCTGGTCGGTGTGCACCATCTCCACGATGCGCCGGCCGGCGTTGCGCGCCAGCACGTTGCGCCGTCCGTCCACCGCAGGAAAGGCGGCGTTACCGGGCAGGCCGATGCCCAGGGCCTCGACCATGCTGGCCATGGTGGACGCGGTGCCCATGGTCATGCAGTGACCGTGGCTGCGGTGCATGCAGCTTTCGGCTTCGAAGAAATCCTGCAGCTTCAGGGTGCCCGCCCGCACCTGCTCGCTCATGCTCCACACGCCGGTGCCCGAGCCGAGTTCCTGGCCGCGCCACTTGCCATTGAGCATGGGGCCGCCGCTGACGCCGATGGTGGGCAGGCCCACGCTGCCGGCGCCCATGAGGAGCGAGGGCGTGGTCTTGTCGCATCCCATGAGGAGCACGACGCCGTCGATCGGGTTGCCGCGGATGCTCTCTTCCACGTCCATGGACGCGAGGTTGCGATAGAGCATGGCGGTGGGACGCAGCAGCGTCTCGCCCAGCGACATCACCGGAAATTCCAGCGGGAAGCCACCGGCCTCGTACACGCCCACCTTGACCTGTTCGGCCAGGGTACGAAAGTGGCTGTTGCAGGGGGTGAGCTCGCTGAAGGTGTTGCAGATGCCGATGACGGGACGGCCGTCGAACTGGTCGTGGGGTACGCCCTTGCCCTTGACCCAGCTGCGGTAGGCGAAACCGTCGCGGTCCTGCCGGCCGAACCACTGCTGGCTGCGCAGCTCGCCGGGCTTCTTGCGGGGGGATTGGCTCATGTTGTCTCCGTGCTTGGTGGCGAAGTCTTTAGGTGCTATGGTACGACAATTGAATTGGTCGGCAGAGTGATTTGCCGCGAGAGACGCCGAGGGTTTTCTCGGGGGCGGCTCGCCTTGTTGGGGCTCTTCAATCGTCATACGATTAAACGCGATCACCCTCATGTCCATCAAGAACGTCCACGGCAACATCGTTGACCTGCTCGGCGCGGCCATCGTCGCCGGCCGGCACGCGCCGGGCGCGTCCTTGCCCCCCGAGCCGCTGCTCGGGGCCGAGCTGGGCGTGAGCCGTACGGTGGTGCGCGAGGCGGTGAAGTCCCTGATCGCCAAGGGCCTGGTCACCACCGGCCCCAAGGTCGGCACCCGCGTGCAGCCCGAAGACCAGTGGAACTGGTTCGACCCCGACGTCATCACCTGGCGCTCACGCGCTGGCATCACCCCCGAGTTCCTGCGTGACCTGCAGGACCTGCGCCGCATCGTCGAGCCGGCTGCCGTGCGTCTGGCTGCCGAGCGCGCCAGCGCCGCCGACATCGCTGCGATGGAGGACGCCTTTGCCGGCATGACCGAAGCCACCCAGGGCAAAGGCGACTACGTGCACTACGACCTGCAGTTTCACCAGGGCCTGCTGCGCGCCGGCGGCAACCGTCTGCTGCTGCACATGAGCCGTGCCCTGAGCGCGCTGCTTCGCACCAGCTTCGTGCTGTCCACCGGCAAGAAGGACGGGCCGATTCAGTCGCTGCCCCTGCACCGCGCGGTGCTCGACGCGGTCATCGCGCGCGATCCGGCGCGGGCCGAGAAGGCGATTCGCGCCATCATCGAAGGTGCCCACCTGGACATCCAGGAGGTGCTGTCCACCCGCTCCAGCCGCGTCCGAACGGGCACCGCCGCTGCGGCGCGCGCACCGGCCCGTTCGAAAGCCCCGGCCCGGCCGGCCCTCAAGAGAAAAACCAGAACCTGATGCAGGCCCTCCAACACGTCATCGACGGCTTCTTCCGTGTACTCGAGTTGCTGATCGTGGTCTTCATGGTCGCCATGGTGGTCATGGTGTTCGGCAACGTCGTGCTGCGCTACGGCTTCAACTCCGGCATTGACATCTCTGACGAGATGGCGCGCTACTGCTTCGTCTGGCTCACCTACGTGGGCGCGATGGTGGCCATGCGCGAAGGCGGCCACCTCGGGGTGGACACCCTGGTCAAGCACCTGCCCCGCGCGGGCAAGCAGACGGCGCGCTTCGTGAGCGAGGCGCTCATGCTCCTGTGCAACGGCCTGTTCATCCTGGGCACCTGGAAGATGCACGAACTGCAGGTGTCCAACGTGTCGCCGGTCGTGGGGCTGTCCATGATCTGGATCTACGGCGTGGGCTATGTGGTGGGGGCGGTGATGGCCCTGTTCAACCTGCGGGTGATGTGGCGCATCCTCACCGGGCGCATCAGCGACGCCGAACTGGTGCAGGTCAAGGAGGACGGCCAATGACTGTCACCGTCTTTCTCCTGAGCCTGTTGGGGGCCATGGCCCTGGGCATGCCAATTGCCTACGCGCTCCTGGTCTGCGGCGTGGCCCTCATGGCCTATCTGGGCGCCACGTCCACACTCGTCACCTTCGACAGCCAGATCCTGGCGCAGCGCTTCGTCGATGGCGCCGACAACTTTCCGCTGCTG
>CAZUKC010000199.1:0-3261 GCA_964620375.1 uncultured Ramlibacter sp.
GCGCCATCAGGATGCGGCCCACCTCGGTGCTGCCGGTGAAGCTGATGTGGCGCACGGTGTCGCTGGCGCAGAACACCTTGCCCGCTGCGATGCTGTTGGCGCTGTCCGCGGTGACCATGTTCAGCACGCCTGCCGGGATGCCCGCGCGCAGCGCCAGTTCGGCCACGGCCAGGGCCGTCAGGGGCGTGAGTTCGGCGGGCTTGATCACCACCGGGCAGCCGGCGGCCAGGGCCGGGGCGACCTTGCGGGTGATCATGGCCAGGGGGAAGTTCCAGGGCGTGATCGCGGCGCATACACCGATCGGCTGACGCAGCACCAGCAGCCGCCGGTTGTTGTCGAACTGGGGCAGCGTCTCGCCGTTCACGCGCTTGGCCTCTTCGGCGTACCACTCGACGAAGCTCGCGCCGTAGGCGACTTCGCCCTTGGCCTCGGCGTAGGGCTTGCCCTGTTCGGCCGTCATCAGGCGACCCAGGTCCTCTTGGTGGGCCATAAGCAGGTCGAACCACTTACGCAGGAGGATGCTGCGCTCCTTGCCCGTCTTGGTGCGCCAGGCTGGCCAGGCAGCGTCGGCGGCGGCGATGGCCTGTTCGGCTTCGGCTGCGCCTAGATTGGCCACGTCCGCCAGCTTGGCGCCGGTGGCCGGGTCGTGGACGTCAAATCGCGTGCTGCCCTTCACCCATTGGCCGCCAATGAGGGCGTCGGTCTTGAACAGGGTGGGGTCCTTGAGCAGGGCCAGGGGGGAGGTCTTCATGTCCATGGGGTCTCCTTGGGGATGTTCTTGAGGGGTCACGCAGGCCCTTGGACCGGATTTTGCCCGCGTAGGGCTGCCCTTGTCCGTCCAGGTCGGCCTGAAGGGGCCAAACCTATAATCATGGGCTTGCCTAAAGCAGCCTCGCCCCCGCGCCCCGGGTGACGGTCGGCGGCCTGTTTTTCGCCCCGGCTGCAGCCCCCTCGGGCCTGCGGTCAGCGCCCCCGACACCTGCACACCATGAGCGCCTCCAAGACCACTTCGTTTTCTGTCGCCGACATCCGCAAGACCTTCCTGGACTTCTTCGCCGCGAAGGGCCATACGGTGGTCGAGTCCAGTCCCCTGGTGCCGGGCAACGACCCGACGCTGATGTTCACCAACTCGGGCATGGTGCAGTTCAAGGACGTGTTCCTGGGCACCGACAAGCGACCCTATGTGCGCGCCGCGTCGGTGCAGGCCTGTCTGCGTGCCGGCGGCAAGCACAACGACCTGGAGAACGTGGGCTACACCGCCCGTCACCACACCTTCTTCGAGATGCTGGGGAACTGGTCGTTTGGCGACTACTTCAAGCGCGAGAGCCTCAAGTGGGCCTGGGAGCTGCTGACCGAGGTGTACAAGCTGCCCGCCGAGCGCCTGTGGGCCACTGTCTATATCGACGACGACGAGGCCTACGACATCTGGACGAAAGAGATCGGCCTGCCGCCCGAGCGCGTAGTGCGCATCGGCGACAACAAGGGCGCCAAGTACCAGTCGGACAACTTCTGGATGATGGCCGACACCGGTCCCTGCGGCCCTTGCTCCGAGATCTTTTACGACCACGGCCCGGAAGTGGCTGGTGGCCCCCCGGGCAGCCCCGAGCAGGACGGCGACCGCTACATCGAGATCTGGAACAACGTGTTCATGCAGTTCGACATGCAGCCCGATGGCTCGGTCAAGCCGCTACCCGCGCCCTGTGTGGACACCGGCATGGGTCTGGAGCGCCTGGCCGCCATCCTGCAGCACGTTCACAGCAACTACGAGATCGACCTGTTTGACACCCTGATCCGCGCCGCCGCGCGCGAGACCGGCTGCAAGGACCTGTCCAACCCCTCCCTGCGCGTGATCGCTGACCATGTGCGCGCCACCGCCTTCCTGGTGTCCGACGGCGTGATCCCTTCCAACGAAGGCCGCGGCTACGTGCAGCGCCGCATCGTGCGACGCGGCATCCGCCATGGCTACAAGCTGGGGCGTAAGACGCCCTTCTTCCACAAGCTGGTGCCGGACCTGGTGGCGCTCATGGGCGACGCCTACCCGCGCCTGAAAGCCAACGCCACGCGCATCACCGAGGTGCTCAAGGCCGAAGAGGAGCGTTTCTTCGAGACGCTGGAAAACGGCATGGACATCCTGGACGCCGCCCTCAAGGACGGCGCGAAGGTGCTGCCCGGCGAGGTCGCCTTCAAGCTGCACGACACCTACGGCTTCCCGCTGGACCTGTCGGCCGACGTGTGCCGCGAGCGCGGTGTCTCGGTGGACGAGGCCGGCTTTCAGGCCGCGATGGACAAGCAGAAGGCTGCAGGCCGTGCCGCCGGCAAGTTCAAGATGGACCGCGCGCTGGAGTACACCGGCGCGGCCAACACCTTCGTCGGCTACGAGAAGCTAGAGGCTGCGGCCAAGGTGGTGGCCCTGTACGTGGACGGAACGCCGGTGGCCCAGATGAAGGCCGGCCAGGCGGGCGTGGTGGTGCTGGACACCACCCCGTTCTACGCCGAGAGCGGCGGCCAGGTGGGCGACGCGGGTGCGATCGTGGCCGGCTCGGCCCGCTTCGCGGTGGAAGATACGCAGAAGATCAAAGCCGACGTCTACGGCCACCACGGCACGCTGGCCCAAGGCACCCTGGGCGTGGGCGATGCGGTCACCGCGCAGGTCGACCTGTCGCGCCGCGCCGCGACCATGCGCAATCACTCGGTCACGCACCTGATGCACAAGGCCCTGCGCGAGGTGCTCGGCGACCACGTGCAACAGAAAGGCTCGCTGGTCGACGCCGACAAGACCCGCTTTGACTTCACCCACAACGCGCCGGTCACGCCAGCCCAGATCCGCGAGATCGAGGCCCGCGTGAATGCCGAGATCCTGGAGAACCAGGCCACCCAGGCGCGCGTGATGGCTATCGACGCGGCCAAGGCCACGGGCGCGATGATGCTGTTTGGCGAGAAGTACGGCGAGACCGTGCGCGTGCTGGACATCGGCAGCAGCCGCGAGCTGTGTGGCGGCACACACGTGCAGCGTACCGGCGAGATTGGCCTCTTCAAGGTGGTGGCCGAATCGGGCGTGGCCGCGGGCGTGCGCCGGATCGAAGCCGTCACCGGCGCGAATGCGCTGGCCTACCTGCAGCAGGTCGAGGCCACAGTCAACGCCGCTGCGTCCGCCCTCAAGGCGCCCGCCACTGAACTGCAATCACGCATCGGCCAGGTCATGGAGCAGGTGCGCACCCTGGAGAAGGAGCTTGCCGCCCTCAAGGGCAAGCTGGCCTCCAG
>CAZUKC010000200.1:0-3259 GCA_964620375.1 uncultured Ramlibacter sp.
GTGACCGATGTCGACGTGGCCACCAACACCGCGAAGTTTGAGTTCAACGAAGACGTGCGGGCTGCGGTGCTCAACGTGCTGCCGCCCATGCGCGCAGGCGACATCGCGGTCAAGACGGGCCTGGCCACTGCCAACCGCCGCTGGTGCGAGGTGGACTTCCTGACCTTCGAATCCAAGGCCGCCAAGAACATCCATGTCCTGGGCGATTCGATCCAGGTGGCGCCGCTCATGCCCAAGTCGGGCCACATGGCCAACCAGCATGGCAAGACCTGCGCGGCGGCCGTCGTGGCGCTGCTCTCGGGCAAGCCGGTCAACCCGCTGCCGATCTACAACAACACCTGCTACAGCTTCGTGAGCGACGAGGACGTGGTCCACGTGGCCAGCGTCCACCGCTACGACGCCGCGCAAAAGACCATGCTCACGGTGCCCGGCTCCGGAGGCCTGTCCACGGCGGCCAACGAACTCGAAGGCCGCTACGCCATGGGGTGGGCGCGCAACATCTGGGCCGACAGCCTGGCATGAACCGGGGGGTCTGGGCGCCGCTGCGCGCCCTGGGTCTGTTGCTGGCCCTGTGCCCCTTGGCGGTCTGGGCGCAAGCCGACGAGGCGCGCGCCCGCAGGATCGTCATGGGGTCCTGCTTTGTCTGTCACGGTGCCGAGGGGGAATCCTCCAGCGAGGAGTTTCCGCGCCTGGCCGGCCAGCACGCCCAGTACATCGCCAAGCAGCTGGACAACTACAAGACCGGCAAGCGCAAAAGCAGCGCCATGGCTCCCATGGTGGCCAAGCTCACCCCGGACGAGATGATGGCCCTGGGCCGCTACTTCGAAAAGCAGGTCGCGCCGGTCGAGCCCCCGAAGGACGCGGCGCTGGCCGCTGCCGGCCGCGAGATCTACCACCGTGGCAACCTCGCCAACGGCGTCCTGGCCTGCGTCACCTGCCACGGCGAGCAGGGCCGGGGCACGGCCGAACTGCCCCGCCTGGCGGGCCAGTTTGCGTCTTACCTCGAGCACCAGCTCAAGGCCTTTCACAAGCGCGAACGCACCAATGACAATGCGGTGATGCACCTGATCACCCAGAAGATGACGCCGCAGGAGATGGCGGCTGTCGCCGAGTATCTGAGCGGCAAGTGACAGCTCCGGCGGGCCCGCCCCACAGGCATTCCCGACGGCGCCTGGTCCGACTTGGCCTGACCTGG
This sequence comes from uncultured Ramlibacter sp., assembly GCA_964620375.1. Taxonomy (GTDB): domain Bacteria; phylum Pseudomonadota; class Gammaproteobacteria; order Burkholderiales; family Burkholderiaceae_C; genus Ramlibacter. The sequence goes on from CAZUKC010000200.1 coordinate 1,196, forward strand.
CTGATCGGCGCGGCTGGCGTGGCGCGCGCGCAGGCCCCGGCGGCGGGGGGCCACGCCCACAGCGCGCTGCCCGCCGCCGTCTCGCTGCCGGACGAACTGGCGGCCGCCCTGCGACGCGGACAACCCCTGGTGGTGATGGCCAGCCTGGACGGTTGCCCCTACTGCCGCATGGCCCGCGAGCAGCACCTGCTGCCCCTGGCGGCCCAGGGCCTGCCGGTGGTGCAGGTGGACTGGCGCAGCGACCGGCCGCTGCGCGATTTCGCGGGCGCGACGGTCACCCACGACCAGATGATCCGCCGCTGGGGCCTGTCGGTGGCGCCCACGCTGCTGTTCTTCGGCCCAGGCGGGCGGGAGGTGGCCGAGCGCATGGTCGGAGGCTACCTGCCCGATTTCTACGGCGCCTACCTCGAAGGTCGTCTGGACCTCGCGCGTCGGGCGATACGCGGGTAAACAGGGGGAAACCCCGAAAGATTCACGTCAACTTCCTTGTGAAAATAAGCCGTTGCTTATTTGTCGACGAGAGGGAATTCCTGATGAAGCAGTGGATCGCGATGTCCGTCCTGTCCCTGGCCGCTGCGGCGCCTGCCTGGGCGAACATGGCCTTGGCCCAGAAGAACGCCTGCATGTCTTGCCACGCGGTGGACAAGAAGATGGTGGGGCCGTCCTACCAGCAGGTGGCCAAGAAGTACGCCGGCCAGAAGGACGCCGAGGCCACCCTGGCCAAGAGCATTCAGGCCGGTGGTATGGGCAAGTGGGGTCCGTCGCCGATGCCGCCCCAGACCAATCTGAGCGACGCAGACGCCAAGACGCTGGCCGCCTGGATCCTGGCTGGGGCCAAGTGATGCGCGCGGGCCGCGGTCTGGTGCTGGCCGCGATCGCGGTCGGGGCAGCGTGGACGGCCCAGGCCGAACCCGCCCTGTTTCGCGGCGCCGATCTCAAGCTCGGCGCCGAGCTGATCGTGACCCACCGCTGCACCGAATGCCATGCCCGGCGCGTCGGCGGTGACGGTTCGTCCATCTACCGGCCGCTGGGGCGCATCAACACCCCGGGCTTTCTGCGGGGCATGGTCGACCAGTGCAACACCGAGCTGAACTTCGGCCTGTTCCCGGAAGAAGTGACCGCGGTGGCTGCGGTGTTGAACCGGGACCACTACAAGTTCAAGTGAGAGGTTCGTGCCGGGCCCGGCTCGGGCTTTGGGGGCCTTGGGGGAATCAGTGAGCCAGGAGCGTGAGTTGAATCAGGACCCGTCTAGCGCGGGCAGGGTGCGCAAGGCCCCAGAGCATTTCCTGGACCCTGCGGGCATCCGCACCGTGATGGAAGAGGCGCGCGCCGGCCGGCGCTCGTTCATTCAGCGGGCTTTCGCCGCCGCCATGGCCGGCGCTGCAGCCTCCACCGCGGTCGCCCAGAGCAACCCCGTCCCCAGCGAGGGCGGCGACCCCAACATCCTGAACCTGCCCGAGCACACCACCGGCCTGGGGCAGGGCGTGGCCACCGACGGCTACGGCAAGCCCTCCAAATACGAGGCCAACATCCAGCGGCGCCAGAGTCCGGGCCTGACCCAGACCACCCAGGCCTCGGTCTCGTTCTCGCCCCTGCAGTCGCTGTTTGGCATCGTCACGCCCAGCGGCCTGCATTTCGAGCGTCACCACCAGGGCTGGTGGGACATCGACCCCTCCAAGCACCGTCTCATGATCAACGGCCTGGTCAAGGCGGCCAAGGTGTTCACCGTCGACGAGATCATGCGCCTGCCCAGCGTGTCGCGCTTTCACTTCATCGAGTGTGGCGCCAACACCGCGGTGGAGTGGGGCAATGTTGCCGTGCCGACGGTGCAGTACACCCACGGCATGATCTCCTGCAGCGAGTTCACGGGCGTGCCTCTGATCACCCTGCTGGAACTGGCCGGCGCCGACCTGAAAAAAGGCAAGTTCGTGCTGGCCGAAGGCGCCGACGGCTCCTCCATGACCCGCACCCTCCCCATGAGCCTGATCACCTCGGGTGAGGTGCTGGTCGCCTACGGCCAGAACGGCGAGATGCTGCGCCCCGAGAACGGCTACCCGCTGCGGC
>CAZUKC010000201.1:0-3252 GCA_964620375.1 uncultured Ramlibacter sp.
TCGCGGCTGTCGTGATCCTGTACGAATACCCGTTCAACGAGCGCATCCGCACTTACCTGCGGCTCGAGCAGTTGTTCCGCCGGTTGGCTGTGCTGATGGCGCGGGATCACCCGGTCGATCACCACCACGCGCTGGCCACCCTCTTCGAGATCATGGACGTGGCGGCGCGGGCCGACCTGAAGTCCGACGTCATGAAGGACCTCGAGAAACAGAAGTCCGCCCTGTCGTCCCTGCGCGGCAATCCGGCCATCTCCGAGGACCTGCTGCAGGAGGTCATCGACCAGCTCGATGCCGGCTTCCACGCCCTGAACAGCCAGACCGGCAAGGCTGGCCAGCCCCTGGCCGACAACGACTGGCTCATGAGCATCCGCAGCCGTATCTCGATCCCCGGGGGCACCTGCGAGTTCGACCTGCCGGCCTACCATGCCTGGCAGCAGCTGGAGCCCTCGAGACGACAAGCCGACCTGCGGCGCTGGGTCGCTCCCCTGAACACGCTGGCCGAATCCATCCACCTGCTGCTCAAGCTGATGCGGGACGCCGGCTCGCCGCAGAAGGTCATGGCCTCCGGTGGCCACCTGCAGCAGACCCTGCCGCAGGGTCGCACCTTCCAGCTGATGCGACTGCGCATCGACCCCAGCCTCAACCTGGTACCTGAGATCAGCGGCAACCGGCTGATGGTCGCGGTGCGCCTGATGAAACACGAGCCCGGCGAGCGCCTGCAGGCCAGTCACGACGACGTGCCCTTCGAATTGACCCTGTGCGCCTGAAGCGCATCGGTCGCGCAGCGACAATGCGCGCATGACCGACCCCGCCGACCGGCCTGCCGCACCCTCACGCATCGTCACCTGCCCGCACTGCGGCGGCGACAGCGTGTACGGCCCCGGCAATGCCTTCCGCCCCTTCTGCAGCGAACGCTGCAAGCAGCGGGACCTGGGCGCCTGGGCCAGCGAGGACTTCCGGGTGGCCAGCGAAGCCCCGCCCGACGATCAGCCCTTCGGCGACGCGCGCCTGCAGTGAGGCTAGTGCGCCGTACCGCGGGGTGCGGTCAGTTCTCGGGGCGTACCTACGGGGTCGCGTGGGTCGGGCCGGTGAAGCTGCGTTCGCGGGCGAACCACTCCAGCACGGGCACGGTACCCGGCAAGACCGGCGCAGACTGCACGGGCAGATCTTCCCAGGCGCAGGACTGCCCCTCGCGCATCTGCAGCGCGCCGGTCCACTCGAAGACCTTGTGAAAGTGCAGGCGCACCAGCGCATGCGGATAGTCCACCCGCTCGACCTTCCAGGGATGGGAGTCGCCGATGGTGATGCCGATCTCCTCCTGCAGCTCGCGTCGCAGGGCCTCGTGCACCGTCTCGCCCCGCTCGATCTTTCCGCCGGGGAACTCCCAATAGCCGGCGTAGGCCTTGCCCTCGGGACGCGAAGTGAGCAGGAAGCGGCCGTCAGGCCGCACCAGCACGCCCACCGCCACCTGCACCTCCTGCCGATGGGCGCCGCCCTCGCGGGGGCGGTCGCCGTCGGCCACCCGCACCGGCTCGTTCACTGGCGTCCCGCGAAGTCGCGCGCGAACTGATAGGCCACCCGGCCCGAGCGCGAGCCGCGCTCCAGGGCCCACACCAGAGCCTCGGGACGCGCCGCCTCGGCCTTCGCGGCGCTCACGCCCAGAGCTGTCAGCCACTGCGTGACGATCGCCAGGTACTCGTCCTGGCTGAAGGGATAGAAGCTGACCCACAGGCCGAAGCGCTCGGACAGCGAGATCTTCTCTTCGACCACTTCGCCCGGGTGCACCTCGCCGTCCTCGGTGTGGGTGTAGGTGAGGTTTTCCTTCATGTACTCGGGCAGTAGGTGACGCCGGTTGCTGGTGGCGTAAATGAGCACATTGGGTGTGGCCGCGGTCACCGAGCCATCGAGGATGGACTTCAGGGCCTTGTAGCCGGGTTCGCCGTCCTCGAAGCTCAGGTCGTCGCAGTAGACGACGAACTTCTCAGGGCGCTCGGCCACCACGTCGATGATGTCCGGCAGGTCGGTAAGGTCGGCCTTGTCGACCTCAATCAGGCGCAAGCCGCGCGGTGAGTATTCGTTCAGGCAAGCCTTGATCAGCGAAGACTTGCCGGTGCCGCGCGCACCTGTGAGCAACACGTTGTTGGCGGGCAGGCCCTGCACGAACTGCTCGGTGTTGCGCTGGATCTTTTCCTTCTGCCCATCGATCTCCTTGAGGTCTTCAAGGCGGATGCCGGCCACATGGCGAACCGGCTCCAGCGTGCCGTGCCCGCTGGCGCGCTTGCGATAGCGATAGGCGACAGAGGCCGACCAGTCAGGCGCCGACAGCGGCTGGGGCAGCACGGATTCGATACGAGCCATGAGCGCCTCAGCACGCGCGAAGAATTGTTCGAGTGATGAAGTCAAGGTGGAGTGTCCTTTCGTGGGCCAGCGCGGAACCGGCTTCGCCGGGCCGCTGCTGGCGCCCCCTTCGGGGGGAGGCGCCGCAGGCGCTTCGGGGGGATCAGCTTCTATATTCAGCGTTGATCGTCACGTACTCGTGGCTGAAGTCGCAGGTCCAGACCGTATCGGTCGCCGTGCCGCGGCCCAGGACCACGCGCACCGTGATTTCGCTTTGCTTCATCACGCGCTGTCCGTCCTCTTCGCGGTAGGACGGGTTGCGGCCGCCCCCCACCGCCACGTGCACATCGTCCAGGAACAGGTCGATCTTCGTCTGGTCCAGGTCCTCAATGCCGGCATAGCCCACCGCCGCCAGGATGCGGCCCAGGTTGGGGTCGCTGGCAAAGAAGGCGGTCTTCACCAGCGGCGAATGGGCGATGGCATACGCCACCTGCCGGCACTCGGCGGCGGTCTTGCCGCCCTCGACGCGCACGCTGATGAACTTGGTCGCGCCTTCGCCGTCACGCACGATGGCCTGGGCCAGCGTCCGTGCCACCTCGAGCATCGCGCCGGCCAGCGCGCGGCCGGCCTGGCTGTCCAGCGAGGTGATGGGCGCATGGCCCGACTTGCCGGTAGCGATCACCAGGAAAGAGTCGTTCGTGGAGGTGTCGCCATCCACCGTGACGCGGTTGAAGGAGCCCTCGGCCAGCTGCAAGGCCAGCGCCTTCATCAGCCCCGGGGCGACGGCGGCGTCGGTCGCCAGGAAACCGAGCATGGTGGCCATGTTGGGGCGGATCATGCCGGCGCCCTTGCTGATGCCGGTGATGGTGACAGTCCGACCCTCGATCACCACCTGGCGGCTGAAGGCCTTGGGGA
>CAZUKC010000202.1:0-3251 GCA_964620375.1 uncultured Ramlibacter sp.
CGCTCTTGCCCTTAACAATCCATGTCGTCCAACCTGCACCCCATGCTGAACGTGGCCATCAAGGCCGCCCGCGCCGCCGGCGCCATCATCAACCGCGCCGCCCTCGACGTCGAGTCGGTGCGCGTGTCGCAAAAGCAGGTGAACGACTTCGTCACAGAGGTGGACCACGCCAGTGAGGCGGCCATCATCGAGACGCTGCTGACGGCCTACCCCGACCACGCGATCTGGGCAGAAGAATCGGGCAAGACGCAGGGACGGCAAGGCTCCGATTTCGTGTGGATCATCGACCCGCTGGACGGCACCACCAACTTCATTCACGGCTTTCCGGTGTATTGCGTGAGCATCGCGCTGTCGGTCAAAGGCAAGATCGAACAGGCCGTGATCTACGACCCGAGCCGCAACGACCTCTTCACCGCCACCCGCGGGCGTGGCGCCTACATGAACGAGCGCCGCATCCGCGTGAGCAAGCGCACCGACCTGCGCCAGTGCCTGATCTCCACTGGCTTTCCGTTCCGCCCGGGCGACAACTTCAACACCTACCTGCGCATGATGGGTGATGTGATGCAACGCACCGCGGGCCTGCGCCGCCCCGGCGCCGCAGCCCTGGACCTGGCCTATGTCGCGGCCGGCTTCACCGATGGCTTTTTCGAGACGGGCCTGTCGCCGTGGGACGTGGCGGCGGGGTCGCTGCTGGTGCAGGAAGCCGGCGGCCTGATTGGCAACTTCACCGGCGAAGCCGACTTTCTGGAACAGAAGGAATGCCTGGCGGGCAACCCGCGCATCTACGGCCAGCTGGTGCCGATCCTGCACAAGTACAGCAAGTTCGCCACGGTGGACGAGAAGATGCAGGTGCACGACGCCGCGGGCCAGGCCCCGACGTGAGTACTTAGAGGCCCCACGCCTTCAGGACTGCCTCGGGCGGCGTGCGCATCACCGGGCCGGCCGTGCCCGGGGTGCGACTCAGACGCGGTGCCGCCGCAGGGTGGACCACGCCGTCGATCTCCACAAAGCTGTGACGCGCCACGTTGTGCGGGTGCCGGGGTGCCTCGTCCCAATTGAGGACCGGCGCGAAGCAGGCGTCGGTGCCCTCCAGAAGCTCGCACCAGGCGTCGCGGGTGCGGGTGCGAAACAGGTCGGCCAGGCGCTGGCGAAACTCAGGCCAACGGGTTCGATCGTTCTGCAGCGTGCGCAGCTCGGTGTCCTGCAGGCCGCAAAGATCCAGCAGCAGGGCATAGAACTGGGGCTCGATCGGGCCGATGGCGACGTGACGACCGTCGGCGCAGGCATAGGTGCCGTAGTAGTGCGCGCCGCCATCGAGCATATTGTCCTGCCGCTGCAGCGTCCACTGGCCACGCGCGCGCATGCCGTAGCTCATGGCGGACAGCAGCGCCGCGCCATCGGTCATCGCAGCATCCACCACCTGGCCCTGGCCGCTGCGGCGAGACTCGAAGAGCGCCGCCATCACGCCGAAGGCCAACATCATGGCGCCCCCGCCGAAGTCGGCCACCAGGTTCAGCGGCGGCACGGGCGGCGCGTCCTTCAGGCCGATCCCGTGCAAGGCGCCGGTGAGGGCCAGGTAGTTGATGTCGTGCCCGGCGGCCTGCGCCAGGGGCCCGTGCTGGCCCCAACCGGTCATGCGTCCGTACACCAGGGACGGCCTGCGCGCCAAGCAGATGTCGGGGCCTAGACCGAGACGCTCCATGACACCGGGGCGAAAGCCCTCGATCAGCACGTCAGCGGTGTCGAGCATGCGCAGCACGGTCTGGACGCCCTGCGGATCACGCAGATCCACCTCGAGCACCGGCCGTCCGCGGGCGGTGATCTCGCAGCGATCGAGCTTTGCGGCACCACCAGGGCGCTCGATACGCACCACCTGCGCGCCCATGTCGGCGAACAGCATGGCGCAAAACGGCGCGGGGCCCAGGCCCGCCATTTCGATGACCTTCAATCCTTCGAGCGGACCGGGCATGGTGTTTCTCCTTCGAATGCGTCAGCGCTGCGCGCCAGCACGCGTGGCCAGATAGATGCTAGGCAGGATCAGGGCCGCACCCACCGCATGGAACCAGGACGGCGCCTCGCCCAGCATCCACCACGCATTGAACGCGCCGTACAGGGGCGCCAGGTAAAGCATCACCGCAGTGCGCGTTGCGCCCAGTGTGCGCAGCATGAAGTCATAGGCCTGGTAGGACAGGAAGCCAGGCAGCAGCGCCGCCAGCACGATCAGCCAGACCGCCAGCGCCGAAGGGGGCGGTGCGTCAATGAGCCACAGCTCCAGCGCGGTGACGGGCAACAGCACCACGAGCCCGCCCGCCACGATGCAGGCCAGGCGCTGGCGCGCGGTCAGGGTGCTGGGCCAGCGCTGAAGCAGTACGGTGTAGGCCGCCCAGCCCACCGCTGCCGCCGCGATCCAGAGGTCGCCCGGTACGAACTGCACCGCCAGCAGGCTGGAGAGGTCGCCGCGCGAGATCACCACCAGCACGCCCGCCAGCGCCAGCCCCATACCCAGTCGCTGCACCGCGGTGGCTTTTTCCTTGAGCAGCCAGCGACCCGCCAGCGCGATGCCCACCGGAGAGGCGGCATAGATCAGGCCGATGTTGACGGCCGCCGTGGTCTGGGCCCCCTGGTAGACGAAAGCGCCACACACCCACATGCCCAGCGCGCCCAGGACGATCATGCGGCCGGCCTCGGCCCGCCAGACACGCGCGAGCGAGGCCAGGTCACGCCAGATCCAGGGCAGCAGGAGCAGGCCCACCAGGCCCCAGCGCCCCAGCGCCAGGACATGGGGCGTGACGACGCCATTGGCGGCCCGCGCGATGAGGTAGTTGGAGGACCAGAGGGCCGGCAGCACCCACACCAGAAGGCGCGCGAAACGCTGGGCCTGCGGGCCGGTCAGGCTCACTGCGGTTCGATCTTCGCGTCCTTGATCGCCTTGGCCCACTTGGCGGTTTCAAGCTGGGTGCGGCGGGCCAGCGCCTCGGGCGTGCCGGGCTCGACGGCGAAGCCGATGTTGGCGAACTTCTCCTGGATTTCCTTGCTGTTCGCCGCGGCGTTGATCGCCTGGTTCAACTTGGCGACCACATCAGCGGGCGTGCCTGCCGGCGCAAACATCGCAAAGTAGGCGATCAGCTCGTAGTCCTTCAGGCCCAGGGCTTCGTTCACCGTGGGGAGCTCGGGGATGGCGGGAGAGCGCTTTGTGGACGTCACAGCCAGCCCGCGCACCTTGCCGCCCTTGACCTGAGGCAGCATGACCG
>CAZUKC010000203.1:0-3237 GCA_964620375.1 uncultured Ramlibacter sp.
AGCCCGAGATCGGAGACCTGGCCGAGATGCTGATCGCCATGGGCGCGCAGATCGAGGGCCACGGCACCAGCCGCATTCGCATCCAGGGCGTGGAGCGCCTGCACGGAGCCACCCACACCGTGGTCGCCGACCGCATCGAGGCCGGCACCTTCCTGTGCGCCGTCGCCGCTGCAGGTGGCGAGGTGTTGCTGCGGCACGGGCGCGCCGACCACCTCGTCGCGGTGATCGACAAGCTGCGCGAAGCCGGTGCCACCGTCGAGGCAGTGGACGGCGGCATTCGCGTGCGCTCCCAGGGGCGTCTGGCGGCCCAGAGCTTTCGCACCACCGAGTACCCGGGCTTCCCGACCGATATGCAGGCCCAGTTCATGGTGCTCAACGTGATCGGTACCGGCTCGTCCCTGGTCACCGAGACCATCTTCGAGAATCGCTTCATGCACGTGAACGAACTGGTTCGCCTGGGCGCGAAGATCCAGGTCGACGGCAAGTCGGCGCTGATCGAGGGCGTGGACCGCCTCTCGGGCGCCACCGTCATGGCCACCGACCTGCGCGCCTCGGCCAGCCTGGTCATCGCGGGCCTGGTGGCCGAGGGAGAGACCACGGTGGATCGCATCTACCACCTGGACCGGGGCTACGACCGCATGGAAGAAAAACTGCGCGGCGTCGGTGCAGACATCCAAAGGGTGAAATGACCATGACCGCCAACGTCCTCACCCTCGCCCTGTCCAAGGGCCGCATCTTCGACGAGACCCTGCCGCTGCTGCGGGCCGCCGGCATCGAGGTGCTCGAAGACCCCGAGAAATCGCGCAAGCTGATTCTGGCCACCAACCAGCCCGACGTGCGCGTGGTGCTGGTGCGCGCCTCCGACGTCCCCACCTACGTGCAGTACGGCGGCGCCGACCTGGGCGTGACCGGCAAGGACACCTTGATCGAACACGGCAGCCAGGGCCTGTACACACCCCTGGACCTGGGCATCGCCAAGTGCCGCGTGAGTGTGGCGGTGCGTGCCGACTTCGACTACGCCAGCGCCGTGCGCCAGGGCGCGCGCCTGCGCGTGGCCACCAAGTACGTCTCGATCGCCCGCGACTTCTTTGCCGCCAAGGGCGTGCACGTGGACCTGATCAAGCTCTATGGCTCCATGGAGCTGGCGCCGCTCACGGGTCTCGCCGACGCCATCGTCGATCTGGTTTCCACCGGCAACACCCTCAAGGCCAACCACCTGGTCGAGGTCGAGCGCATCATGGACATCAGCTCGCGTCTGGTCGTCAACCAGGCCGCGCTCAAACTCAAGCAGGTGCCGCTACGCCGCCTGATCGACGCCTTCGACCGGGCCACGCAGGCCTGACCGCCCCCGACATGACCTCACCCGCCCAGCCTCTGCGCCTGTCCACCGCCCAGTCCGATTTCGACGCGGCCTTCCAGGCGCGCCTGCACTGGTCGGCGGACACGGACCATCAGGTGGAGACCCGCGTGGCGGAGATCCTGGACGACGTGCGCGCCAACGGCGACGCCGCGGTGCTGGCCTACACCGCCCGTTTCGACCAGCTGCCCGCTGGGTCCCTGCAGGACCTGGAGCTCACGCAGGCCGAACTGCGCGCGGCCTTCGACAGCCTGCCCGCCCCCCAGCGCGAGGCCCTGCAGCAGGCCGCGGCGCGCGTTCGCAGCTACCACGAGGCGCAGCGCAAGGCCTCGGGCGAGAGCTGGTCTTACCGCGACGCCGATGGCACGCTGCTGGGCCAGAAGGTCACGCCCCTGGACCGCGTGGGCATTTATGTGCCCGGCGGCAAGGCGGCCTATCCTTCCTCGGTCCTGATGAACGCCATTCCCGCGCATGTGGCCGGCGTCGCCGAGATCATCATGGTCGTACCCACCCCGCGTGGCGAGAAGAACCCGCTGGTACTGGCCGCGGCCCACGTGGCGGGTGTCACCCGCGCCTTCCAGATCGGCGGCGCGCAGGCGGTGGGGGCGCTGGCCTACGGCACGCAGTCCGTGCCGCGGGTGGACAAGATCACCGGCCCCGGCAACGCCTACGTCGCCAGTGCCAAGCGCCGTGTCTTCGGCCAGGTCGGCATCGACATGATCGCCGGCCCCAGCGAAATCCTGGTGCTGGCCGACGGCACCACGCCCGCGGACTGGGTGGCCATGGACCTGTTCTCGCAGGCCGAACACGACGAACTGGCCCAGAGCATCCTGTTGTGCCCCGACGCCGCCTACATCGACCGCGTGCAGGCCGAAATCGACCGCCTGCTGCCGCAGATGCCGCGTGCCGAGATCATCGCCAAGTCCCTCACCGGTCGCGGCGCCCTGATCCACACCCGCTCCATGCAGGAGGCCTGCGACATCAGCAACCGCATTGCCCCCGAGCACCTCGAGATCGCCTCGTCCGACCCGCACCGCTGGGAGCCGCTGCTCAAACACGCGGGCGCCATCTTCCTGGGCGCTTTCACCAGCGAGTCGCTGGGCGACTACTGCGCCGGCCCCAACCACGTGCTGCCCACCAGCAGCACCGCGCGCTTTTCCAGCCCGCTGGGCGTCTACGACTTCCAAAAACGCAGCAGCCTGATTGAGGTGAGCGAGCAGGGCGCCCAGACGCTGGGCCAGATCGCTTCCGTCCTGGCCCACGGCGAAGGCCTGCAGGCCCACGCCCGCGCCGCCGAAATGAGGCTCAAGCCATGAGCGCCCTGCCCGAAAAGCTTTCCCGCCTGATCCGCCAGGACGTGCAGTCCATGCACGCCTACGCGGTGCAGGACGCCAGCGGCCTGGTCAAGCTGGACGCGATGGAAAACCCCCATCGCCTGTCCCCCGATCTGCAGGCCGAACTGGGCCGGCGTCTGGGCGCGGTCGCCCTCAATCGCTACCCTGGCCCGCGCATCGACGACCTGCGCGCCGCCCTTGCCAAGCAGGCCAGCCTGCCCCCGGGCTGCGCGCTGATGCTGGGCAACGGCTCGGACGAACTGATCTCGCTGCTCGCCCTGGCCTGCGACGTGCCCGGCGCGTCTGTCCTGGCGCCCCTGCCCGGCTTCGTGATGTACGCCATGAGCGCGCAGCTGCAGGGCCTGAAGTTCATCGGCGTGGACCTCACGCCCGACTTCGAACTGGACGAAGCCGCCATGCTCGCTGCCATCGCGCAGCACCAGCCGTCCATCATCTACCTGGCCTATCCGAACAACCCCACCGCCAACCTGTGGGACGACGCCGTCATCGAGCGCATCGTGCAGGCCGCCCCGGGCCTGGTGGTGA
>CAZUKC010000204.1:0-3212 GCA_964620375.1 uncultured Ramlibacter sp.
CTACATGGACGTGGTGGCCCTCGCGCAGCTCGGGTTCCCCAACGCGGTGGCCACGCTGGGGACCGCCTGCACCACCGACCCTGTACAGAAGCTCTTTCGGTTCACCGACAGCGTGGTCTTCAGCTTCGACGGCGACGCCGCCGGCCGACGCGCCGCACGCAAGGCCCTGGAGGGCGCCCTGCCCTATGCCACCGATGTGCGCTCAGTGAAGTTCCTGTTCCTGCCGCCCGAGCACGACCCCGACAGCTACATCCGCGCCCACGGCCCTGACGCCTTCTCGCGCTACGTCGGCGACGCCACGCCCCTGTCACGCTTCCTGGTGGACAGCGCACGCGAGGGCTGCGACCTGTCCACCGCCGAGGGCCGAGCCCACATGATGGCCAACGCCCGCCCGCTGTGGACCCTGCTGCCCGAGGGCGCGCTCAAGCGCCAGCTGCTGGCCGAGCTGGCCGACCATGCGCAGCTGGACGTGCGCGAACTGGACAGCCTCTGGAACGGTGCACGGACTGGAGGCGGTCGCAGCAGTGCCGGCAACACCCCCCGCCGCCGGCCGGAGAGCACGCCGGCCCCCCGGCGCACCCCGGGCCGCACGCTGCCACCCGGTCGCGCCGACCGGGCCTTGCAGATCCTGCTGGCCGACCCGCAGGCCTGGACCCGGCTTTCGCATGACGACCACCACCTGCTGTGCGAACTCACCGCGCCCTACGGGCCGCTGTTCGTCTGGCTCGACGCCCGCATGCAAGACCACGGCCCCCAGCCCTGGGAGACACTACGCCAGGCGCTGCAGGGGCACGCGCACGAGGCCTTCGCCCTGGGCCTGATGGCGCGCCTGCCCGCCGACATCGAAGCCGATCCCGGCGAGTTGGGTCATATCCTGGCCCTGGAGCACCAGCAGCGCCGAGCCGAGGAGATGAAGGCCCTGTCGGCCCGCGCCGCCACCGACCCGAGTGCATACGAAAGGCTGCGTGAGCTGGTCGCCCGCTCTCGGAGTGCGGGTTAGCCCTCCTGTTGACTGGTCGAAACGGGTATAATTTGGGGTTTGCTATCGGCAAGAGCGACAGCAGTACCTCCGGACCCGGCCCGCTGCGGCAAGCAGCGCGCGCATACCGCGCACCTTTGGCCACCCTCACCGCAAGGGCTGCACTCCAAATGATCGCCCTCCCATCTTGCCCCTGAGTCGACTGCGGTCGGGTCCTTTGGCCCGACGGCAGTCACCTATCTCCTGCGCCGGGTTTCGTGGCGCATCCGTGTTACTTCTGTTGTTGCAGTTCTGAGGTACCCGTCCATGCCAGCTCAAAAAAAGCCAGCCAAGCCCATCAAAAAGGCTGCGAAACCCGTTGCGAAGAAAGTGATCAAACCCGCTTCGCCCGCCGCCAAGCCCGCGCCCAAGGCCGTCAAGCCTGCGGCCAAGGCCAAGGCGCCCGCCAAGCCCGCAACGAAAGCCAAGCCCGTGCCTGTCACCAAAGCCTCCGCCAAGACCAGCAAGACCCCCGCTGCCAAGGAAGAGACCAAGAAACCCGCGAAAGCCACCGCCGCTGCAGCCGCCGAGGCCCTGAAGAAAAAGCCCGGCCGTCCGCCCAAGGCCGCTGCCGCCGAATCCGAAGCGCCGCCCAAGGCGCCGGCCAAACGCGGGCGCAAGCCCAAGGCCGCCGCCAAGCCGGCCGGTGATGAAGACGACGTGCCCGACATCGAGGCCGAGTTCGCCGACGAGACCGCGGTCGAGGCCACCGAGAAGGCCAAGCCCCTGCGCATGAAGATCAGCAAGGCGAAGGAGCGCGCCTTGATGAAGGAATTCGGTCTGGACGAGACCATCCTCACCGAAGAAGAGATGCTCAAGCGCCGCCAGCGCCTGAAGACCCTGATCACCCTGGGCAAGACCCGCGGCTACCTGACCCACGCCGAGATCACCGACCACCTGCCCGAGAAGCTGGTGGAGGCCGAGACCCTGGAAGTCGTGGTCACCATGCTCAACGACCTCGGCGTCGCCGTCTACGAGCAGACGCCCGATGCCGAGATGCTGTTGTTGAACAACACGACGCCAACGGTCGCCACCGCCGAAGAAGCCGAGGAAGAGGCCGAAGCCGCCCTGTCCACGGTGGACAGCGAATTCGGCCGCACCACCGACCCGGTACGCATGTACATGCGCGAGATGGGCACGGTCGAACTGCTCACGCGCGAGGGCGAGATCGAGATCGCCAAGCGCATCGAAGGCGGCCTGCAGGCCATGATGGAGGCCATCTCCGCCTCGCCCGCCACCATCGCCGAGATCCTACGCATGGCCGGCGAGATCCGCGAAGGCAAGGTCGTGATCTCCACGATCGTCGACGGCTTCTCCAACCCCAACGAGGCCGACGACTACGTCGCCGAAGAAGACTTCGACGAGTTCGACGCTGACGACGACGACGACGGCAACGGCGGCTCCAAGGCCCTGACCAAGAAGCTCGAGGAACTCAAGACCCAGGCGCTGGAGCGCTTTGATCGCATCGCCACCCTCTTCGAGAAGGTGCACAAGGTCTACGACAAGGAGGGCTATGGCACGCCGGCCTACATGAAGGCCCAGGCCACCCTGTCCGAGGAGCTGATGACGATCCGCTTCACGGCCAAGACCATCGAGAAGCTGTGCGACATGGTGCGCACCCAGGTCGAGGACGTGCGCCGCAAGGAGAGCGAGCTGCGTCGCATCATCGTGGACAAGTGCGGCATGCCGCAGGAAACCTTCATCAAGGAGTTCCCGCCCAACCTGCTCAATCTGAAGTGGGTCGAGAAGCAGGCCGCTGCAGGCAAGCCCTGGAGCACGGTCATGGCGCGCAACGTCCCGCCGATCCAGGAGCTGCAGAAGAAGCTGGCCGACATCCAGGCTCGCGTGGTCGTGCCGCTGCTGGAGCTCAAGGCGATCAACAAGCGCATGAACGACGGCGAACGCGCCTCGCGCGAAGCCAAGAAGGAGATGATCGAGGCCAACCTGCGCCTGGTGATCTCCATCGCCAAGAAGTACACCAACCGTGGCCTGCAGTTCCTGGACCTGATCCAGGAAGGCAACATCGGCCTGATGAAGGCGGTGGACAAGTTCGAATACCGCCGCGGCTACAAGTTCTCGACCTATGCCACCTGGTGGATTCGCCAGGCCATCACCCGCTCGATCGCCGATCAGGCCCGCACCATCCGCATCCCGGTGCACATGATCGAGACCATCAACAAGATGAACCGCATCT
>CAZUKC010000205.1:0-3186 GCA_964620375.1 uncultured Ramlibacter sp.
AGGAGCCGTCCAGGTAGACCTCCTTGTTGGAGCGCTTGTCGACGATCTCGAAGCCGTGCCGGGCGATGCCGGGTTCGGGCTCGCCTTCGGCGGGAGCGTTCGCCTGCAGGTGCACGACGACGAACGAGTCGGAGTCATAGAGCATTTGCATGAAACGGTGTCCTTCCTGCTGCCGTATGTGGCAGCGTCCGCGCCGGTTTCAAGGCTCACCCCTGTGACCGTGCCCCATTTCCCCTGTCGATCTGGTCTGCGGCGTGCTTCTTCGGTCGCACCGTTTGCGCAGGGTGATGCCGCGGGGCGTCAGGGCCTGTCGGTGCCCGACCAGCGGTAATCGAGGTGATCCCCATTGTGCTGCGTCAGACGCATGCGGACCGGGGCGTAATCCAGGCCCGGGGCCAACCAGACCTCGAGCCGGGGCTCGAACTCGCCCTCGGGCCGGCGCACCAGACGCAGCGTGGCTTGGTGCCCGCCTGGCAGCTGCAGTTCCTCGGGGCCTTCCACTTGAAAGCGCCAGATCAGGGCCTCGCGCGCCGTCGCAGCCTGAACCTCGAGCTGCGACCCGGGCGGATACGCCTGCGGCCGGGCCGCGATGCGCGCGCCCAGTTGCAGCAGCACGCTCAGGCGGTCCTGCGCGCCGGCTTGCAGCGGCGCGGGCGGGCGGTTGGCGCTGAAGACGGCCTGGCGGCCGTCCTGCTCGAAGTGCACCGCTTCTTCGTGGCGGGTGCGTTCCGCATAACGGCGCGGCGCCAGGCCCCCGGGCGTGACCCGCCCCGCGCTGTGCTGGTGGCGCCGCACCAGGCCCTCGCCGTCCTGCTCCAGGCGTGCCTCGTAGTGCTGGCCATCGTGCTGCCAGGACAGTGCGGCCTGGCCGGTGACGGCACGCTCGCGGGTGTGGCCGGAGACCGCATAGCGCAGGCGCATCGGGGGCGCGATCCGAGCGGGAACGGTCGTGACCGATGCCGCGGCAGTCTGCACCGGTGTCCCGCCCGCTTCGGCACTCTGGGCGGCGATTGGGGCAGCGTCCGGCGCAGCAGGTACCGCGCCGGTGGCACGACGGGTCGTCACGAAGGCCGTTGCCGTGGCGGTGTCGGGCGCCTGCGCGAGTTCGACCGTGTGCACTCGCAGGCCCGGCGCCGTGGCCAGCCCGGTCGGCGGCGGGTGCGTGCGCAGCGCCTGCAGGGCCAGCCCGTGCGCGCACAGCACCGCCAAGGCCAGTACCGCGCCCGGTTGCCCGCGCGGGGACGTCAGCCTCAACGCCGGTATCCGAGGTCGTCCGACAGGCGCGCGGCGGCGGCCCGCAGTGTGGTGGCGACCGCACCGTCCCAGGCGCAGTCGAAGCCCGAGGTTGGGCCCAGGGTCACGATGCCCAAGGCCAGATGGCCGTCGGCATCGAAGACCGGCGCGCAAAAGCCGGCCACGCCGGGCAGCAGCGAATCGACCACGCGCCCCAGGCCCTGCTCGCGGGTCAGCGCCAGCAGCCGCTGCACCTGGGCCATCGTGGTCGGCACGTCAGGCGGGGGCTGGTGTTGGCGCTGCAGCCGCGCCAGTTCTTCCCGCAGCAGCGGCGCCAGCGCCTCCTGCGCCAGCCACGCGGCGAAACAGCGGCCGGTCGCCGAGGACAGCAGCGGCATCACGTCACCCAGGCGCAGGTTGACCGTGACGGCCTGTGGCGACTCCTCCCAGTGCACGATGGTGGGCCCGTGGTTGCCCCAGACGGCTAAGGCCACCGTGTGCCCCAGCGATTCGACCAGGCTGGCGACGCGCTCGCGGGCGAGCTTGACCGCATCGAGCCGCGACAGCGAGGCCAGACCCAGCTTCAGGGCGGCGGGGCCGAGGTCGTAGCGGGTGTTGCCGGCGTCTTGCGTGACCAGCTGCAGGCGCTGGAAGCTCACGAGGTAGCGGTGTGCCTTGGCGGCGCTCATGCCGGCCGCGGCGGCCAGGTCCCGCAGCATCAGGGGACCGGGCGCGCGGGCCAGCGCATCGAGCAGCGCGAAGCCCACTTCCACCGACTGGATGCCTGCGCGTTCCTTCACCCTGGGCGTTCCTTGACGTGCGTCCTGTAGAATTTCGATTAGTTAAATTCGTTTCACCATGCGTAATGCATGGCGGACTCTAACCGATCACAGGACCTGGGGACAAGCGCAATGAAGCTCGCAACGTACAAGGACGGTTCGCGCGACGGACAGCTGGTGGTGGTCTCGCGCGACCTGGTGACGGCGCATTATGCGACCGGCATCGCCGAGCGCCTGCAGCAGGCGCTGGACGACTGGAACTTCATCTCGCCGCAGCTGCAGGACCTGTACGACACCCTCAACCACGGCAAGGCGCGCCATGCCTTCCCCTTTGACCCCGCGCGCTGCATGGCGCCCCTGCCCCGGGCCTACCAGTGGGCCGACGGCTCGGCCTACATCAACCACGTGGAGCTGGTGCGCGCCGCCCGCAAGAGCGAGGTGCCCAAGACCTTCTACACCGACCCCCTCATGTACCAGGGCGGCAGCGACGACTTCATCGGACCCTGCGACGACGTGGTCGTGCCTTCGGAGGCCTTCGGGATCGACTTCGAGGCCGAGATCGCCGTCGTCACCGGCGACGTGGCCATGGGCGCCACGCCCGAAGAGGCGCTGGAGGGCGTGCGGCTGCTGATGCTGGCCAACGACGTGAGCCTGCGCCATCTCATTCCCGACGAACTGGCCAAGGGCTTCGGCTTCTTCCAGAGCAAGCCAGCCACCGCCTTCAGTCCCGTGGCCATCACCCCCGACGAACTGGGCGACGCCTGGCAGGGCGGGCGCGTGCACCTCACGCTGCAAAGCACCTGGAACGGGCGCCGCGTCGGTCTGTGCGACGCCGGCCCCGAGATGACCTTCCATTTCGGCCAGCTCATTGCCCACATCTGCAAGACGCGCAACGTGCGCGCCGGCAGCATCGTCGGCTCGGGCACCGTGAGCAACAAGGGCGTGGAAGGCAAGGGCGGTCGCATGGAGTGGCCCAAGGGCTACAGCTGCATCGCCGAGAAGCGCGCGATCGAAACCATCCAGGACGGTCAGCCCTCGACCGAGTTCATGAAGTTCGGCGACACCATCCGCATCGAGATGAAGGGCAAGGACGGCCAGAGCCTGTTCGGGGCGATCGACCAGAAGATCGCGCCGCTGGCTTCGTGAGCCACACGCAGTGGGCGAGCGCGGGGGC
>CAZUKC010000206.1:0-3185 GCA_964620375.1 uncultured Ramlibacter sp.
GGGGGGGGTTGATCAGTGCGCACTCCACTGAATGGTGCTCAAGTCGATTCCGTCCTGGTACATCTCCCACAGCGGGCTGAGTTCACGCAGCTTCTCGACGTTCTTGCGAATGGTGTCCACTGCGTAATCGATTTCTTCTTCGGTCGTAAAACGGCCGATCGTCATGCGCAGGCTGCTGTGCGCCAGTTCGTCACTGCGGCCCAGGGCACGCAGCACGTAGCTGGGCTCCAGAGAGGCCGAGGTGCAGGCCGAGCCCGAAGACACCGCCAGCCCCTTGATACCCATGATCAGGGACTCGCCTTCAACGAAGTTGAAGCTCATGTTCAGGTTGTGCGGCACGCGACGCTCGAGGTGGCCGTTCACGAACACCTGCTCGATGTCCTTCAGACCCTGCAGGAGCCGCTGCTGCAGCGCACGCGCCTTGGCGTTGTCCTGCGCCATTTCCAGGCGCGCCAGTCGAAACGCCTCGCCCATGCCCACGCACTGGTGGGTGGGCAGCGTGCCCGAACGCATGCCGCGCTCGTGACCACCGCCGTGCATCTGGGCTTCCAGGCGCACGCGGGGCTTGCGGCGCACATACAGCGCGCCGATGCCCTTGGGCCCGTAGGTCTTGTGCGAGGCCAGGCTCATGAGGTCTACCGGCAGCGTGGCCAGGTCAATGGCAACCTTGCCCGTGGCCTGTGCGGCGTCCACGTGGAAGATGATCCCCTTTTCGCGGCAGATCGCCCCGATCGTGGGGATGTCCTGAATCACGCCGATCTCGTTGTTCACGAACATCACGCTCACCAGGATGGTGTCGGGGCGCAGGGCCGCCTTGAAGGCGTCCAGATCGAGCAACCCGTCTTCCTGCACGTCGAGATAGGTCACCTCGAAGCCCTGGCGCTCCAGCTCGCGCATGGTGTCCAGGACCGCCTTGTGCTCGGTCTTGACGGTGATCAGGTGCTTGCCACGCGTCTTGTAGAAATGGGCGGCGCCCTTGATCGCCAGGTTGTTGGACTCGGTGGCGCCCGAGGTCCAGACGATCTCGCGCAGGTCGGCGCCGATCAGGTCGGCCACGTCCTTGCGCGCTTTCTCCACGGCCTCTTCGGCCTCCCAACCCCAGGCGTGGCTGCGTGACGCCGGGTTGCCGTGATGCTCGCGCAACCAGGGAATCATCGCGTCCACCACGCGCGGGTCGACCGGCGTGGTGGCGCCGTAGTCCAGATAGATCGGGAAATGAGGCGTCATGTCAGTGGTGAGAGGCGCAGGATCGTCGGGGGAATCAGCCTTTGGCGGCCAGGGCGTTGCCCAGGGCGAAGACCGAGTTCGGCGCGTTCACGCGAATGGGCTTGACCACCGGGGCGCTGGAGATGGCGCGCTTGATGGCGGGCTTGTCCTCGATCTGCACGCCCTTGGCGATCTGGTCGTCCACCAGCTTTTGCAGGGTGACGGAATCCAGGAATTCGACCATGCGCTGGTTCAGCGAAGACCACAGCTCGTGGGTCATGCAGCGTCCGCCGTCCCCGGTGCAGTTTTCTTTGCCGCCGCACTGTGTGGCGTCCAGCGGCTCGTCCACCGACACGATGATGTCGGCAACGGTGATGTCGGAAGCCTTGCGGCCCAGGGTGTACCCGCCGCCGGGGCCGCGGGTGGATTCGACCAGCTCGTGGCGGCGCAGCTTCCCGAACAGCTGTTCCAGGTAGGACAGGGAAATCTGCTGCCGCTGGCTGATGGCTGCCAGGGTGACAGGGCCGTTGTTCTGGCGAAGCGCCAGATCGATCATCGCGGTGACCGCAAAGCGGCCTTTGGTGGTGAGACGCATCGCAAGCTCCTTGTTTGCTTGGCAGGTACTACAAAGCGCCCGGGAAATCCCGGACACAGTCTTCACCCTCTACGCGGCTTTGAGCCGTCCCTAGTACGCCCATGGTGGGGGCTGTTTTTCTTGACTAACGTGCTCGACTATACACCAAAACCGACCGAGATGCTCGGGTAAGTAGACGGACCAGTCACTTTCTGGCCGCAGAAGGCCAATTCGTGACAAATCCGCAACGCGACGGCAGGGGCGGACCCGACGTCCGGCGGGGCCAGGCGCGGCGTCGGTCGGTCTAGAGCGGCCGCAGCGGGACGACGTTGTCGTGGCCCGGCCCGCCAAAAGCTTGCGCCCGCAGGGCGGCCAGTTGATCCCGCACGCGGGCGGCCTGCTCGAACTCCAGGTTGCGGGCGTGTTCCAGCATCAGCTTTTCCAGGCGCTTGATTTCCTTGGCCACGTCCTTCTCGGACAGGTCCTGCACCAAGGCCCGCTGGATCTCCTGCTGCTCGGCCTCCTTGCCCGCCTTCTCGCTGTACACCCCGTCGATCAGGTCGCGAACCTGTTTGACGATGCCCCGGGGCGTGATGCCGTGCGCTTGGTTGTGGGCGACCTGGCGCGCACGCCGGCGCTCGGTTTCGCCGATGGCCTTGCGCATGGAGTCGGTGATGCGGTCGGCGTAGAGAATCGCCTTGCCGTTCATGTTGCGTGCGGCCCGTCCGATGGTCTGGATCAGGGACCGCTCGGCCCGCAGGAAACCCTCTTTGTCGGCGTCCAGGATGGCCACCAGCGAGACCTCGGGGATGTCCAGGCCCTCGCGCAGCAGGTTGATCCCCACCAGCACGTCGAAGGTCCCCAGGCGCAGGTCACGCAGGATCTCCACCCGTTCCACCGTGTCCACGTCGCTGTGCAGGTAGCGCACCTTCACACCGTTGTCGCTCAGGTAGTCGGTGAGCTGTTCCGCCATGCGTTTGGTCAGGACCGTGATCAGGACTCGCTCGTGACGTTCCACCCGCAGCCGGATCTCCTGCAGCACGTCGTCCACCTGGTCGGTGGCGGGACGCACCTCCACCTGCGGATCGACCAGCCCGGTGGGCCGCACCACCTGTTCAACCACCTGTCCGGCGCGCTGCTTCTCGTAGTCCGCTGGCGTAGCCGAGACGAAGATGACCTGGCGCATGCGCCGCTCGAACTCCTCGAACTTCAGCGGGCGGTTGTCCAGGGCCGAGGGCAGGCGAAAACCGTATTCGACCAGCGTGGTCTTGCGTGAGCGGTCGCCGCTGTACATGGCGCTGAGCTGCCCGATCATCTGGTGGCTCTCGTCCAGGAACATCAGGGCGTCCTTGGGCATGTAGTCGGTCATGGTCGACGGCGGCTCGCCCGGCGCTGCGCCCGAGAG
>CAZUKC010000207.1:0-3185 GCA_964620375.1 uncultured Ramlibacter sp.
TCGGCGCCCTCGATCACGTGGTTGTTCGTGAGGATGTAGCCCTCGGCGCTGATGATCACACCGCTGCCCAGGCCGGCCTGGGGCCGCGCGTCGCCCGGTTCGCCGAAGAAGAAACGAAACCAGGGCTCGCGCGTGTGCGGGTTGGGCCGGGCTGCGGAGATCGTGCTGATGCTCACGACCGCCGCGGCGGCGCGCCGGGCCGCGTCGCGCAGGCTGCCAGCGGGGGCGACGCCGGGCAGGGCCGGTGCCTCGACCAGGGCCACGCCGGTGCCACGCGGCCCGAGCCACCCGGGCTGCAGGGTGGCCACCACGAAATAGGCGGCGAGCAGCACTGTGACGGCCTGGGAGAAGAGAAGCCAGTAGCGACGCATGGAGGAGGCAAGGGGGCAGGGCGGGCCGCAGCGGCGGCGGGGGCATGCAGTGTAGACCGCCCGCCATATCCGACAATGGCGTGGTAACGGAACTGCCATGGCCAGCGCACACGACCTCCTGCACGCCTTCGACACCCTGCTGCAACCCGATCGATTCAAGGACTATGGGCCCAACGGTCTGCAGGTCGAGGGCCGCTCCGAGGTGCGCCGCATCGTCTCGGGCGTGACCGCCAGCCTGGCCCTGATCGACGCGGCCATCGAGGCGGGCGCAGACGCGCTCTTCGTGCACCACGGCCTGTTCTGGCGTGGCCAGGACGGGCGCGTCACCGGCTGGATGAAGCAGCGGCTGTCGCGCCTGCTGGCGCACGACATCAACCTCTACGCCTACCACCTGCCGCTGGACGCCCATCCCGACCTGGGCAACAACGCGCAGCTCGCGCGGGTGCTGGGGCTGCAGGCCACCGCCCGCTTCGGCGACCAGGACCTGGGCTTTCTGGGTGGTGCAGCCGATGGCGCAGCCTTCGCCGACACCGGGGTGCTGGCGGCCCGCATCGAGCAGGCTCTGGGCCGGCCGGTGCTGCGTATCGATGGCGCCACGGGGCCCGTCACCCGCGTGGCCTGGTGCACCGGCGGCGCACAGGGCTACTTCGAGGCCGCCATTGCCGCTGGCGCGCAGGCCTTCATCACCGGCGAGGTGTCCGAGCCCCAGGCCCACTACGCCCGCGAGTGCGGCGTGAGCTTCCTGGCCTGCGGCCATCACGCGACCGAGCGCTACGGAGCGCCCGCCGTGGCCGCCCACGTCGCGTCGCAGCTGGGGCTGGAGCACCGCTTCATCGACATCCCGAACCCCGCATGACCGCCGCGGCGCCCCAGCAGACGGCCAACCCCATTGCCATTACGCAGGGTGATCCTGCCGGCATCGGCGGTGAGCTGATCGCGAAGCTCTACGCCGAAGACCCCGCCCTCACCGCGGGCTGCTTTGTCGTGGGCGACGCGGCCCACCTGCGGCGTGCCGCTGCCGTCGTCGCCCGGCCAGGGCAGGCCCCGCTGCCCGTGCAGGAGATCAGCGACCCCGCGCAGGCCGCGTCCGTGCCGGCGGGCTGCATCCCGCTGCTGCAGGTGGGGTCGCCCGGGCCGCTGGTGCGTTGGGGGCAGGTGCAGGCGCAGGCGGGCCGGCTGGCCGCCGACGCCGTGACCTGGGCCGCCCGCGCCGCCCTGCGCGGGCAGGTCGCCGCGCTGGTCACGGCCCCCCTGCACAAGGAGGCCCTGGCCGCTGCCGGGGTCGATCACCCGGGGCATACCGAGCTGCTGCAGGCCGAAGCCGCCGCCTATCTGGGCCGCCCCGTCTCTGAAGTCCCGGTGCGGATGATGCTTGCAAGCCCCGCGCTCAGGACCGTGCTAGTGAGCATTCACATATCACTGCGCGAGGCGATCGAGGCGGTCACGCGCGAGAACGTGTTGCAGACCCTGCGCATCACCCACACCGCCCTGGCCGCGGTGCTGGGGCGCGCGCCACGCATCGCGGTCGCGGGCCTGAACCCGCACGCGGGGGAGGGCGGCCGGTTCGGGCGCGAGGAGATCGAGGCCATCTCCCCTGCCATCGCGCAGGCCCGAGCCGAGGGGATGGACGTGCACGGCCCCATCGCCCCGGACACCGTGTTCATGCGCGCGCGGGCCCGTACGCAGGGACCCGGCGAGTTCGACGTGGTGGTCGCGATGTACCACGACCAGGGCCTGATCCCGATCAAGTACCTGGGTCTCGAGGAGGGCGTCAACGTCACCCTCGGGCTGCCCCTGCTACGCACCAGCCCCGACCATGGCACTGCCTTCGACATCGCCGGCTCCGGACGGGCCGATTCCAGCAGCCTGGCGCAGGCCATCCGGACCGCGCGCGCCCTAAGGACTCTCAGCGCCGGGCATTGAATCGCCTCGACACGCTCCGCTACAATTACGGGTTGACCCTTAATACCTAGCGAACTCCCCTCGAGGATCCCCATGAGTGACACCCCAATGGACGCCAGCAAACGGACGTGGTTGATCGCGTCTGGCTGCGCGGGCGCAGTGGGCGGCGCATTTGTCGCCGTGCCGTTTGTGAGTACTTTCCAGCCTTCCGAAAAGGCGAAGGCGGCGGGGGCGGCGGTGGAAGTCGACATCTCGGCCCTGCAGCCCGGCGAAAAGGTCACCGTCGAGTGGCGTGGCAAGCCGGTCTGGATCATGAAGCGCACCCCGGATCAGGTCGCCACCCTGGCCAAGCTCGACCCCCAGCTGGCCGACCCCAAGTCCGATCGCGAGGCTTACCCCACCCCCGAGTACGCCAAGAACACCCACCGCTCCATCAAGCCCGAAGTCTTCGTGGGCGTGGGCATCTGCTCGCACCTGGGCTGCTCGCCCTCCGACAAGTTCCAGGCCGGTCCGCAGCCCTCACTACCCGACGACTGGCAGGGCGGCTTCCTGTGCCCCTGCCACGGCTCCACCTTCGACCTGGCCGGACGTGTCTTCAAGAACAAGCCCGCGCCCGACAACCTCGAAGTGCCGCCGCACATGTACCTCTCGGACACCAAGATCCTGATTGGCGAAGACAAGAAGGCTTGAAACCATGGCTGAATTCAAGGAAATCTCCCCCAACGCCAGTGCCACCGAGAAACTGGGCAACTGGTTCAACAACCGTTTCCCCACGGCCTTCTCCGCGTACCGCGACCACCTGTCCGAGTACTACGCGCCCAAGAACTTCAACTTCTGGTACTTCTTCGGCTCGCTGTCGCTGCTGGTGCTGGTGATCCAGATCGTCACCGGCATCTTCCTGGTGATGCACTA
>CAZUKC010000208.1:0-3177 GCA_964620375.1 uncultured Ramlibacter sp.
GGGGTAGGGGTAGGTGCGGCCAGTGGCGAATCCGGCAGGGGGCGCAGTGCGCCGCACGGTGTAGGCGGCCTCCATCCATTCGGCGTCGGGGGGCAGTCGCTTGCCGGCCCAGCGGCAGTAGGCCTGGGCCTCGTCGAAGGTGACGTGCACAACGGGCTCCTGGGGCCCGCCCGCGCGTCCATAGGGGGCCTGCCAGGTCCAGCCCTTGCGCTGCACCCACCCGCCCTCGTAGGTGGAGCCACCTCCGGCCCGCTCCGCCTGGGTGACGACACCGCTCGCCTGCACATAGCGCCGGAACTGGGCGATCGTCACCTCGGTACGGTCGATCTCGAAGGCGCCGATGCGTTGCGTGTCTGCCGCCCCCTGGGCAAAGGCCGTCGCAGCCACCGTGACCAGCGCCAGCAGGGCGCACAGGAAGGCGATCAGTCGACGAATGGGGCGGGGCAGGGGCAGACGAGACATGACGGGGAATCTAGCGCCCAGTGCAAGACCTCACCGCGAGGTGGGCTTGTAGGTCGCCGTGAGGCGCTGACGCAGGTGTTCGGCCGCCGTCACCGGCGGGTGGCGGGGCGCCTGTCCCGGTGGCACGCAGGAGGGCAGGGCGCTGACCAGCGCCTGCGGGTTGGGGTCCAGGAAGAAGGCGATCGAATAGCGCTCGCGCGCGGGCGGCAGCACGCGGTGGGGCGTGGACACGTAAACGTCGTTGGACCAGCGCATGAGGCAGTCGCCGATGTTGCAGACAAAAGCGCCGGGCAGGTGGGGCACGTCCAGCCAGCCGCCATCGCGTCGGCGCACCTGCAGGCCAGCCACATCGTCGGTGGCCAGCAGGGTGACGTTGCCGTAGTCGGTGTGAGTTCCAGCGCCCGCCTGGCCTGGCGGCGTGGCCGCCTCGAAGGACGCGGGGTAGCGCAGGAAGCGCAGCGTGGCCTGTGGCGCATCCAGCTTGTCGTCAAAGAAGCGCTCTTCGCTCCCCAGGTCCAGCGCGAAGGCGCGGTGCAGGCGCCGGCCCACGTCCAGGACCGCATCGAAGTAGGCCTGCACCCGCTCGCGCCACCCGGGCAAGGGCGGCCACACATTGGGCGGGCGCTGAACCTCGTCGGTCCAGATCAGGTTGAAGGCCTCCTTCAGGTCGGGCGGCGCGTGCTCGTCGAGCGACTCCACCCCCAGGGCCACGTAGCCCCGGTTGTGACCGTGGGTGCCGATCGCCAGGGCCTGTTTCTCGGCGGCGGGCAGGGCGAACACCTCGCGGGACGCCGCGAAGGCGTCCGCCACCTGCGCGGGTGCGATGCCGTGGCCGGTGATGGCGAAGAAGCCGGTGTCGCGGCAGGCCTGCCCCACCTGCCGAGCCACCTGCACGCGCTGTGCCGGGTCGTCTGCGGCCAGGGCGCTGATGTCGATGAGGGGCAGGCGGGTGGAGGCGTCGGACATGCGAGGCGGTCGCGGTTCGGGAGGCGTTCAGGTGGGCGCCTGCAGGGGCGGGTTCAGCAAGAGGGTCAGCTCGTCGTCGCTGAAACCGGCGCGACGGCGGGCGTCTTCGTTGAACGGCGGATGCAGGCGCGGCGCGTCGTGGCGCTCGACGAGTTGGGCGTAGTGTTCGACCGGGTCCAGTCCCTCGCGTGCGCACAGCCACCGGTACCAGTGGTTGCCGATTGCCACGTGGCCGACCTCGTCGCGCAGGATGATGTCCAGCACTTCGACAGCACGCAGCGCCATCGGCGTACCCACCGCGCGCAGGCGCTGCTGGATCTGGGGCGTAGCGTCCAGCCCGCGGGCCTCCAGGGTGCGCGGCACCAGGGCCATGCGCGCGACCACGTCATCCTGGGTGCGGGTGCACATGGTCCACAGGTTGTCGTGGGCGGCGAAGTCGCCATAGGCGTGGCCCAGGTCTGCCAGCAGCTGCGCCAGCAGGCTGAAGTGGTAGGCCTCTTCGGCAGCCACCCGCACCCAGTCGTGGTGGAACTCGGGCGGCAGGCCTTCGAAGCGCCAAGCCGCATCCAGCGCCAGGTTGATCGCGTTGAACTCGATGTGGGCGATGGCGTGCAGCAGCGCCGCCAGGCCCTCAGGCTTGAAGGGCGATCGGCGCGGCACGCGCGCAGGATGGACCAGCCCGGGCCGCGCGGGCCGCCCGGGCAGCGGGCCGTCGGGGACGGGCGCGTGACCAGCAATGGACAGGTTCTGCACCTGCGCGTGCAGGGACCGGGTCGCTTGGACCTTGGCCGTCGGATCGGTCAGGGCCAGGGCCGACAGCGCCAGCGCACGCAGCTCGGCGCCGCCGGCGGTGTTGGCGGTGTTGGCTTCGGTCGCGCGCGATCCGGGGGTGGAGAGGGTGGCGGGCATGCAGGCGGCGGATGTAGCCCTTGATTCTAGGCAGCAGGCCCCGCCCGACGCTGCCGGCCCTGCCGCTCCCTACAATGACCCTCTCTGAACTCGCAGGAACGACCCATGGCTCTCTATGAACTCGATGGCAAGGCCCCCCAGCTCGCAGCCGGCGCCTGGGTCGCCGACTCGGCGGCGGTGATCGGCAGCGTGGTCTTGGGCGAGAACGCCAGTGTCTGGTTCGGTACCGTCGTGCGGGGTGACAACGAAACCATCCGCATCGGCCGCAACACCAACGTGCAGGACCTGTCCGTGCTGCATTCCGACCACGGCAAGCCACTGACCATCGGCGACAACGTCACCCTGGGCCATCAGGTGATGGTGCATGGCTGCACCATCGGTGACAACACCCTGATCGGTATCCAGGCCGTGATCCTCAATGGCGCGAAGATCGGTCGCAATTGCATCGTGGGCGCGGGCAGCGTCGTGACCGAGGGCAAGGAGTTCCCGGACAACTCCCTCATCATCGGCAGCCCCGCGAAGGTTGTGCGTACCCTCGACGACGAAGCCGCGCGCAAGCTGGCCCAGAGTGCCGAAAGCTACGTCGCCAACGCGCGTCGCTTCTCCAACGGCCTGATCAAGATCGGCTGAGGCGCGCCTTGAGCGAATTGCACAAGTTCTTGTTCGACGGCCTGCCGGTACGCGGCATCCTCGTGCGCCTGACCGACACCTGGACCGAGATCCTGCAGCGGCGGCAGTCCAATACCGCGACTGGAGCCTGGCCGGCGCCGGTCGCCGAGCTGATGGGGCAGATGACGGCCGCTGGTGCGCTGATGCAGTCCAACATCAAGTTCAACGGCG
>CAZUKC010000209.1:0-3170 GCA_964620375.1 uncultured Ramlibacter sp.
TGGTGCCCACCACGCCGATGCAGTCGGTGCCTTCGGCGATGTGCCAGTCGATCAGTTTGCGCAGGCCCGCATAGTCGACGCTGCCGTCGTCATGCAAGGGGGTGGCCAGGGCAACGATGCTTCCGGTGATCGGGGTCATGGGTGGGGCTCGGTGGGTCTCGCCGCGGGGTCGGGGGTTCGCGCGAGCTCAAAGCGGCCATTCTAACGAGAGCGGGTAGCGCGCCAACGGCCCGCCCGTGGGTTCCCGCACGGCGGCCACGCGCTGCACGAAGCGATCGGGCGCGGACTCGAAGCCGTCCTCGTAGGCCACCACGCGCAGGCCCGCGCAGGCGGCCAGGAGCTCCCCGGGCCGCAGCAGGAAATCCGGCCGGGAGGGCCGGCCCACCGTCTCCTGGCCAGTGGCGAAGGTCTCGTATAGCAGCACGCCACCGGGTTCGATGGCAGCCACCAGGGTGGGCAGCAGGGGGCGCCACAGGTAGTGGGTGACCACCACCGCGCCGAACGCCCGGTCCGCAAAGGGCCAGGGTCCGTTCTCGATGTCGGCCTGAACCAGCTCGCCGGCCCCGTCTAGGTGCCAGGCCGCCGCTGCCAGCGCCTGAGGGTCGCGGTCCACGCCGGTGACGGGGTGGCCGCGCTCGGAGAATTCGAGGAGGTGACGTCCGCCGCCGCAGGCCACGTCCAGCACCGGTCGGCCCGCGGGCGCGAGATGGGCCCAGCGCAGGACCCATTCGCTGGGCGCCTGGCGGTCGTGCATCAGTTGAAGCAGGCCCAGATCTGCTCGGACAGCGTCACCAGCATCTCGGGCTGCGTGTACAGGACGAACACCGCCGCCAGGGCCGCAAGCGCCAGGCCGTAGGCGGCAAGGGTGCGGGTGCGCAGTGTCATGGACCGAGACCTGTGGGTGTCAGGCCGCCTGCGGCGCAGGCGCGCGCGGGATCGGGGTGCCCCGCACTGGCAGGTTCAGGGCGGCGGCCACCACACCCAGGGCGATCGAGATGTACCAGACAACGTCGTAGCTGCCCGTGCGGTCGTACAGGAAGCCACCCAGCCAAACGCCCATGAAGGAGCCGATCTGGTGGCTGAAAAAGGCAATGCCTCCCAACATGGACAGGTGGGCCACGCCGAAAATCTGGGCCACCAGCGCGTTGGTGGGCGGGACAGTGGACAGCCACAGCAGCCCCATCACCGACGAGAAGATGTAGACCGACAGCGGCGACAGCGGCACCACCAGGAACACCGCGATCGCCACGGCCCGCGCCACGTAAATGAAGGCCAGGATTTTTTGCTTGGCCA
Organism: uncultured Ramlibacter sp.; assembly: GCA_964620375.1. Lineage (GTDB taxonomy): Bacteria > Pseudomonadota > Gammaproteobacteria > Burkholderiales > Burkholderiaceae_C > Ramlibacter. The sequence continues at coordinate 1,294 of CAZUKC010000209.1, forward strand.
GCTTCTGTCCCAGCGCGCCGGCGATGTAGGTGCCAAAGACGTTGAACAGGCCGATCAGGGCCAGCGCGTAGCTCGCCACCTCGGGGGTGAGGCCCTTGTCCTTGAGGTAGCTGGGCATGTGCACCCCGATGAACACCACCTGGAAGCCGCACACGAAATAGCCCAGAACCAGCAGTTGGAAGCTGGGGTAGCGGGCGGCCTCGCGCAGGGCTTGCACGATGGTCTGGTCCCGGGGCGGCGGGGTGGTCCCCATGAAGCCCGGCTCGCGCAGACCCAGGGCCAGCGGGCCGATCAGGAGGGCCGCCACGCCCAGCACGATCAGGGCCTGCTGCCAGCCCAGGTTGGCGATCAGCATCCCCTCGACTGGCACCATGAGGAATTGGCCGAACGAGCCGGCCGCCGCGGCCATGCCCATCGCCCACGAGCGCTTGGCCGGGTCGATCTGGCGGCCGATCACGCCGTAGATCACCGAGTAGGTGGTGCCTGCCTGCGCCGCGCCGATCATGACGCCCGCGGTGAGTGCGAAGACCCAGGGGTCCGGTGCCAGCGCCATGCCGACCAGGCCCAGCCCGTACAGCGCTGCGCCCCCGACCAGCACCCGGAAGGCCCCGAAGCGGTCGGCCAGCATGCCGGCGAAAACGCCCGCCACACCCCAGGTGAGGTTCTGCACCGCCAGAGCGAAGGAGAAGGTCTCTCGGGTCCAACCCTGGGCCTGGGTGACCGGCTGCAGCCACAGGCCGAAGCCGTGGCGGATGCCCATGGAGAGGGTGACGATGGCGGCACCGCAGGCGAGCACCTGCAGCATGGACAGACGGGGGGCGGAACTCATGGGCGGGAACTTTACCCCCTGGCAGCCGTGGGCGCTGTCGCGGGCGCGCGAGCTACAGCCCGGGACTGGGAATTCATACAGCCTCGAGGGCGCCCCGTGACTACAATGCGCGGTCCCATGGCAAGCAAAACCACCCCCTCCGACTATTCCGAAGGCTCGATCCGCGTGCTCAAGGGCCTGGAGCCCGTCAAGCAGCGGCCCGGGATGTACACCCGCACCGACAACCCCCTGCACGTGGTGCAGGAGGTGCTCGATAACGCCGCCGACGAGGCCCTGGCGGGTCACGGCAAACGGATCCGGGTCACCCTGCACGCTGACGGCTCGGTGAGCGTGGAGGACGACGGCCGGGGCATCCCCTTCGGCCTGCATCCCGAGGAGGGCGCGCCGGTGATCGAACTGGTCTTCACCCGCCTGCACGCGGGTGGCAAGTTTGACAAGGGCAAGGGCGGCGCCTACAGCTTTTCCGGCGGCCTGCACGGCGTGGGCGTGTCCGTCACCAACGCGTTGGCCAAGCGCCTGGAGGCGGTCTCGCACCGCGAGGGCCAGGTGGCCCGCCTGGTATTTCAGGGGGGCGATGTCACCGAGCCCCTGCAGGTGCGCAAGGCCGTCGAGGGCGACCGCCGCCAGGGCACCACGGTGCGCGTGTGGCCCGACGGCAAGTATTTCGAGTCGTCCCAGCTGCCCATGGCCGAACTGGCCCACCTGCTGCGAAGCAAGGCGGTGCTGATGCCCGGCGTGGCCGTGTCCCTGGTGAACGAGAAGACAAAAGAGACCCAGAGCTGGCAGTACAAGGGCGGCCTGACCGACTACCTGATGCAGACGGTCAGCGCGGATCCGGTGATTCCGCTTTTCTCGGGCGAGGGCTATGCCGACAGCAACGAGACCTTCGCCGAGGGCGAGGGCGCGCAGTGGTGCGTGGCCTTCACCGAGGACGGGCAGCCGGTTCGAGAAAGCTACGTCAACCTGATTCCCACGTCCGCCGGCGGCACGCATGACAGCGGCCTGCGCGACGGCCTGTTCAACGCGGTCAAGAGCTTCATCGAGCTGC
>CAZUKC010000210.1:0-3166 GCA_964620375.1 uncultured Ramlibacter sp.
CGCCAGGCGGTGATGGCCCCCACCCGCCTGTACGTGAAGCCGGTGCTCGCCACCCTGGCCCAGCACCCGGTCAAGGCCCTGGCCCACATCACGGGCGGCGGACTGCTGGAAAACATCCCCCGCGTGCTGCCCGAGGGTACGGCGGCCCACCTGAAAAAAGGCAGCTGGCCCCAGTCCGAGCTCTTTGCGTGGCTGCAGAAGACGGCCGCCATCTCCGACCATGAGATGAACCGGACCTTCAACAACGGCATCGGCATGGTGGTGGTGGTGGGCGCAGACCACGCCGCGGCCACCGCGGCCACGCTGCGCGCGCAGGGCGAGACGGTCTACGAAATCGGGGCCATCGCAGCGCGCGGGGACGGCGCGCCGGTCGAAGTGCGCTGAACGCCTGCGGGCCTCAGTTGCGCGCGCGGCGCAGGCTGGCCAGCTGCTCCGCGATCGCGTCAATGTCCAGCGCGTCCTGGGCGTTGCCCAGGTAGGTCTCCAGGTCCAGCACGGCCAGCTCGCTCTGACCGCGGGCCGCGTGGGCCAGCCCCCGGTCCCGATACTCGGACCAGGCCTGCGGCAGCAGGATCACCAGGCGGTCCTGCACCGCCACCAGGCGGGCCCAGTCGGCCTGGGCCCGGTGGATCTCCTTCAGGTTGCGCAGCATGCGGGCGATGATGTCGCGCGGCGGCGCCGACTGCAGGTAAAGGCCTAGCGGCACGTCGAACTCGCCGGTCAGACCGCTGCGCCGCTTGTACGGCTCGAGCCGCTCGGAAAGCTCCTCGCGGGAGAGCGACTGCCCGGTGAAGGGGTCGATCACCACCTGGCCCTTGGGCAGGTTGACCTTCACCATGAAATGCCCCGGGAAGCACACCCCGCGTGCGTGCAGCCCCAGACCCTGGGCCAGCTCCAGCCAGAGCACCGCCAGCGAGATCTGGATGCCACGGCGCGTGCGCAGCACCACGTTCAGGTAGCTGTTGTCCGGGTCGCCGTGGTCATTGAGGTTGCTGCCGAAGCTCAGGTCCTGGAAGAAAAACTGATTGAGCATGCGTAGGCGCTGCAGCGCCGGCGCGTCGGCCGCCAGACGGCGCTTCAGGCGCGCCAGCAGCTGGTCGACGTCGCCAAGCACCTGCTGCACGTCCAGGTCGGGGTATTCGTCCTGGGCGATGCTGGCCGCGGCCTCCAGCAGGGGGAAGTGGTCGTCGCTCTGGACCAGGGAGCGGAAGTAGGCCAGCGGGGTGGGCGCCTGGAAATCGAGCTGCATCGAGACTTTGTACGGGGCTGGCGAGAGGGCGTCAAGCACCTGGGCCGGGCGCGGGGTCAGCGCGCCACGAACTGGCGAAGCTTCACGCCCGCCACCCGCAGCGCCCCGAAGTAAATCAGGGCACCGCCCGCCAGCACCGCGGCGAGCCAGCCGGCGCGCATCAGGGGCTGGGCTCGCAGGTCCACCCAGGGCAGCGCCTCGGCGCTCCATGCCAGGAAACCCGTGAGCAGGGCTGTCGCCACCACCACCTGGATCAGGAAGCGGATCCAGCCCGGCGAGGGCTGCCAGCTGCCCCGGCGACGCAGGCCCACCAGCAGCCACGAGGCGTTGAGCAGCGCGCCCAGGCCGATGGATAAAGCCAGCCCCGCATGCTGCAGCAGCGGGACCAGCGCCACATTCAGCAACTGCGTGACCACCAGCACCACGATGGCGATGCGCACCGGCGTGCGCATGTCCTGGTTGGCGTAGTACCCCGGGGCCAGCACCTTGATCGCCACCAGCCCCAGCAGCCCGACGCCATAGCCGGCCAGGGCCATCGAGACCTGCAGCACATCGCGCCCGGTGAAGGCGCCATAGTGAAACAGCGTGGCCACCAGCGGCTTGGCGAACACCAGGAGGGCCACTGAGCTGGGCACGGCCAGCAGCACCACCAGCCGCAGCCCCCAATCGAGCATCCCGGAATAACGCTGCGTGTCATTGGCTGCATGGGCCGACGCCAGCTGCGGCATCAGCACCACGCCCAGGGCCACCCCCAGCATCGCGGTGGGGAACTCCATCAGCCGGTCGGCATATCCCAGCCAGGTCACGCTGCCCGCCGGCAGCCAGGACGCGATCTGGGTGTTGATCAACAGCGAAATCTGGGCCACGCCCACCCCGAGCAGCGCCGGCAGCATCAGCGTGCCGATGCGGCGCGTGCCTTCGTGCCGCCAGGCCGCCCGCAGGCGACCCCAGCCCAGGCCGATCCGCGGCAGGTGCCCCAGGCGCAGCAGGACCGGCACCTGTACGCCCAGTTGCAGCACGCCGCCCACCATCACGCCGGCAGCCATGGCATAAATGGGCTCGATGCCCATGGACCCGAACCAGGGCGCCCCCAGCCACGCGGCCGCGATCATGGCCACGTTCAGGAGCACGGGGGTCGCCGCTGGCGCCGCATACCGCCGCCAGGTGTTCAGGATGCCCGCCGACAGGGCGACCAGCGACATGAAGCCGATGTAGGGGAACATCCAGCGGGTCATGAGGACCGCGGCCTCCATCGCGTACGGGTCCTTCTGCAGGCCGCTGGCCAGCGCCCACACCAGCACCGGGGCACCGGCCACGCCCAGCACGCACGTGAGCAGCAGGGCCCAGGCCAGGACGGTGGCCACGTGGTCGATCAGCTCCTGGGTGGCGGCCTCGCCCTCGCGCTCCTTGACGTGGGCCAGGGCGGGCACGAAAGCCTGGCTGAAAGCACCCTCCGCGAACAGGCGCCGAAACAGGTTGGGGATGCGAAACGCCACGTTGAAGGCGTCGGTCAGCGCGCTGGCGCCAAAGGTGGCCGCCATGAGCAGGTCGCGCACCAGGCCCGTCACCCGCGAGGCCAGGGTCAGCAGCGAGACGGTCGAGGCGGCTTTGAAAAGGCTCACCCGCGGAAGTGTAGCGGCGCCCTGTGGCGCGGCCCGGGCCGGTCAGTTCTTTTGACGTACAATGGAGGGCTTTGCTGGCAACATCCTCAGACACCGAAGGAAATCAATATGGCTTCTGCCAAACCCAAGAAAAAGAACCCGCGCCTGGCGTCGGGCCGCAAGCGCGCCCGCCAGGACGTCAAACTGAACGCCGCGAACACCTCGCTGCGCTCGAAATACCGCACCGCGGTCAAGAACGTGGAGAAGGCCGTCGCCGCCGGCGACAAGACCAAGGCCACCGAACTCTTCGCCAAGG
>CAZUKC010000211.1:0-3115 GCA_964620375.1 uncultured Ramlibacter sp.
AGCATGCGCACCTTGGTGCCGGTCTTCTGGTCACGCGCCCAGGCGCCCATGACGAAGGCGTCGTTGACGCTCACGCACCAGATCTCGTCCACGCCGGCCTTTTTCAGCTCGTCGTACTTCTCGACGTAGCCGGGCACATGCTTGGCCGAGCAGGTGGGGGTGAAGGCGCCGGGCAGGGCGAACAAGGCGATGGTCTTGCCGGCAGCGGCCTTGGCCACATCGACCGGGTTGGGGCCGATGCTGCAGCCGTTACCTTCGACTTCCGAGTATTCCTGCAGGGTGGCGTTGGGCAGGGTGTCTCCGACCTTGATCATGAATGGGCTCCTCTGAAATGAAAAACGACCCACGATTGTGGGCCGTTTTGTTTGGCTGAGCGCAGCCTGGGGGGATCAGACCTCGGCGGCCTTCTCGACCAGGCGGGTCGCGACCCAGTTCTTGGTCTTGGAGATCGGGCGGCTCTCGGTGATCTCGATCACGTCACCCAGGTGGTACTCACCCTTTTCGTCGTGCGCGTGGTACTTGCTCGACTTGGCCACGATCTTGCCGTAGAGCTCGTGCTTGACGCGACGCTCGACCAGGACGGTGACCGTCTTGGCGCGCTTGTCGCTCACGACCTTGCCGATCAGGGTGCGCTTGAGGGAGGTTTTGGCTTCCGTCATGGTCAGTCCTTCTTGGCGGCAGATTCCGCACGCTTTTGCGCCAGGATGGTCTTGGCGCGGGCGATGTCGCGGCGCGTGATGCGCAGCGAGGCGGTGTTGTTGAGTTGTTGCGTGGCCTTTTGCATGCGCAGGCCGAAGTGGGCCTTCTGCAGGGCCTTGACCTCGGCTTCGACGCCGGCGGCATCCTTTTGGCGCAGTTCAGCAGTTTTCATGTTTCCAATACTCCTGAATCAGGCGCCGAGCATGCGGCTGACGAACGTGGTACGCAGGGGCAGCTTGGCCGCGGCCAGCTTGAACGCTTCACGGGCGAGTTCTTCGGGAACCCCCACGATCTCGTACAGCACCTTGCCCGGCTGAATCTCGGCCACGTAGTACTCGGGGTTGCCCTTGCCGTTACCCATACGCACTTCGGCGGGCTTCTGGGAGATCGGCTTGTCGGGGAACACACGAATCCAGATGCGGCCGCCACGCTTGACGTGACGGGAGATCGCGCGACGCGCGGCCTCGATCTGGCGGGCCGTCAGACGGCCACGGTCCGTGGACTTCAGACCGAAATCACCGAAGGCCACCGAGTTACCTCGGGTGGCGATGCCGGTGTTACGGCCCTTCTGCTCTTTGCGATATTTGCGGCGAGCGGGTTGCAGCATGTTTACTCTCCTTTGCCGTCAGCGGCCGGGGCAGCTGGCGCGGCGACTTTGCGGACGCGCTTAACGGCAGGTTTCGGTGCGTCAGCACCTGGGGTGGCTTCTTGCGGCTTGTCGCTGCCATCGGCGGGAGCGACATTGCCCGCGCCGGCGGTGCTGCGACGTGCAGACGGAGCGCCTCGGCGCTCGCCGGCCGGACGATCGCCCGGGCGGGCATCACGGCGCGGACCGCGCGGACCGCGACGCTCCTCGCCCTCGGGGCGGGGGGTGCTGTCCAGCGAAGGCGCGTCGTTGCGGCCCAGGGTGTCGCCCTTGTAGACCCAGACCTTGACGCCGATGACGCCGTAGGTGGTCTTGGCTTCAGAGAAGCCGTAGTCGATGTCGGCGCGCAGGGTGTGCAGCGGCACACGGCCTTCGCGGTACCACTCGGTGCGAGCGATCTCGATGCCGTTCAAGCGGCCGGCGGACATGATCTTGATGCCCTGGGCGCCCAGGCGCATCGCGTTCTGCATGGCGCGCTTCATGGCGCGGCGGAACATGATGCGCTTTTCGAGCTGCTGGGTGATGCTGTCGGCGATCAGCTTGGCATCGATCTCGGGCTTGCGCACTTCCTCGATGTTGACGGCGACCGGCACGCCCAGGCGGGTGGCCAGTTCTTTCTTGAGGTTCTCGATGTCCTCGCCCTTCTTGCCGATCACCACGCCCGGACGGGCCGAGAAGATGGTGATGCGGGCGTTCTTGGCGGGGCGCTCGATCAGGACGCGCGAGACGGCGGCGTTCTTCAGCTTGGTCTTGAGGTACTCGCGCACCTTGATGTCTTCGGCCAGCATGCCGGCGAAGTCACGGTTGGAGGCGTACCAGCGGCTGGCCCAGTTGCGGCTGACCGCGAGGCGGAAGCCGGTCGGATGGATTTTCTGTCCCATGTTCTTCCCATGCCGTTCAGTTGCCGACCGTCACGTACACATGGCACGTGGGTTTGCTGATGCGGTTGCCGCGGCCCTTGGCGCGCGCGGTGAAGCGCTTGAGGGTCGCGCCCTGTTCGACGTAGATGGTCTTGACCTTCAGCTCGTCGACATCGGCGCCGTCGTTGTGCTCGGCGTTCGCGATGGCGGACTCGAGGACCTTCTTGACGATGACGGCGGCCTTCTTCTGGGTGAAGTTCAGGATGTTCAGGGCCTGGTCCACTTTCTTGCCGCGGATCAGGTCGGCGACGAGCCGGCCTTTGTCGACCGACAGACGGACGCCCCGGAGGACTGCACGTGTTTCCATGGTCTTTCCTTACTTCTTCTGGACTTTTTTGTCCGCGGGGTGACCCTTGAAGGTGCGCGTCAGGGCGAATTCGCCCAGCTTGTGGCCCACCATCTGGTCGGTGATGTAGACCGGCACGTGCTGCTTGCCGTTGTGCACGGCGATCGTCAGACCGATGAACTCGGGCAGGATCATGGAGCGACGCGACCAGGTCTTGATCGGCTTCTTGTCCTTGTTGGTCACCGCCTTGTCGGCCTTGGCCACCAGGTGGTGGTCAACAAACGGACCCTTTTTGAGAGAACGAGTCATTGGCTACCCCTTACTTCTTGCGACGCGACACGATCATGACCTGCGTGCGCTTGTTGTTGCGGGTCCGGTAACCCTTGGTCATGTTGCCCCACGGATCGACCGGGACGCGGCCCTCGCCGGTGCGGCCTTCGCCGCCGCCGTGCGGGTGGTCGATCGGGTTCATGGCCACACCGCGGACGGTGGGACGGATACCCATGTGGCGCTTGACGCCAGCCTTGCCCAGTTGGCGCAGGCTGTGTTCTTCGTTGGCGACTT
>CAZUKC010000212.1:0-3110 GCA_964620375.1 uncultured Ramlibacter sp.
ATCAGCAATAAGCTGGGACTGCACGCACGCGCCTCCGCCAAGCTCACCAAGCTGGCGGGCTCCTTCCCCTGCGAGATCTGGATTTCCAAGGGCGAGCGCCGCGTTAACGCCAAGAGCATCATGGGCGTGATGATGCTGGCGGCCGGCGTGGGCAGCGAGGTCGTCCTGCAGGCCGAGGGCGAGCGCGCGCAGGAAGCCATCGACGCCCTGCTGGCGCTCATACACGACAAGTTCGGTGAGGGTGAATGAACGGGGTGATCGCATGACCTTCTCGGTTCACGGCCTGCCCGTCGCGCGCGGCATCGCCATCGGGCGTGCCGTGCTTATGGCCGGCCGCATCGACGTCGCACACTACTTCATCACTCCCGAGCAGGTCGACGCCGAGATCGCGCGTGTGCGCGCCGGCCGTGACGCGGTCGTCGACGAGATCCACCGCCTGCAGCAGACGATCGCCGGCATGGGCCCCAAAGAGGCGCCCCACGAGCTGTCGGCCTTGCTGGACGTGCACCTGATGCTGCTGCAAGACCAGGAGCTGATCGCCGGCGTCAAGCACTGGATCTCGGAGCGTCTGTACAACGCCGAATGGGCGCTCACCACCCAGCTCGAAGCCCTGTCGCGCCAATTCGACGAGATGGAGGACGAGTACCTGCGTGAACGCAAGGCCGACCTCGAGCAGGTCGCCGAGCGGATCCTGCGCTACATGAAGGGCGTGGCCACCCCCGACGCGCCCCCGCCCGTCACCCGCCGCACTGGCGCAAGCCGTCAGCAAGACCTGGCGCTGGAGGGCACCACCGACGTGCCGCTGGTGCTGATCGCGCATGACCTGTCGCCCGCAGACATGCTGCAGTTCAAGCAAAGCGTATTTGCTGGCTTCGTCACCGACGTGGGTGGCAAAACCTCGCACACTGCGATCGTGGCGCGCAGCATGGACATCCCGGCGGTGGTGGGCGCGCGCAGCGCCAGCCAGCTGGTGCGTCAGGACGACTGGGTGATCATCGACGGCGACGCCGGCGTGATGATCGTCGACCCCTCGCCCATCATCCTGGCCGAATACCAGTTCAAGCAGCGTCAAGCCGAGCTCGAGCGCGGTCGACTGGGGCGGCTGCGGCACACGCCCGCAATCACCCTGGACGGCGAGCGCATCGAGCTGCTCGCCAACATCGAGCTGCCAGACGACGCGGCGGCGGCCCTGGCGGCCGGTGCGGTGGGCGTAGGGCTGTTTCGCAGCGAGTTCCTGTTCATGGGCCGTCACGGCCATCTGCCCGACGAAGAGGAGCAGTACCACGCCTATCGACGTGCCGTCGAGGGCATGCAGGGCCTGCCGGTCACCATCCGCACCATCGACGTGGGCGCCGACAAGCCGCTGGACGACACGCGCCGCGACGACGCGCACCTGAATCCCGCGCTCGGTCTGCGCGCGATCCGCTGGAGCCTGGCCGACCCGGCGATGTTCCTCACGCAGCTGCGCGCCATCCTGCGCGCCGCGTCGCACGGCAAGGTCAACATGCTCATTCCCATGCTGGCCCATGTGAGCGAGATCCGGCACACGCTGTCGCTGATCGATTTCGCGCGGGCCGAACTGGACAACCGCGGCATCGCTTACGGACCTATCGCGATCGGCGCGATGATCGAGGTGCCGGCGGCGGCCATCGTGGCGCGCACCTTCCTCAAGCACTTTGACTTTCTCTCGGTCGGCACCAACGACCTGATCCAGTACACGCTGGCCATCGACCGCGCCGACGAATCCGTGGCCCACCTGTATGACCCCTGCCACCCGGCGGTGCTGCGCCTGCTGGCCGACACCATCGCGGCTTGCCGCGAGCAGGGCAAGCCGGTGAGCGTGTGCGGCGAGATGGCGGGCGATGTCGATTTCACACGCCTGCTGCTCGGACTGGGGCTGCGCAGTTTTTCCATGCACCCGGCGCAGTTGCTCGCGGTGAAGCAGGAGGTGCTGCGTGCCGACACCGCGCGCCTGGCGACCTGGGCGCAGGACGTGATCGCCTCCGACGAGCCCGCCAAGCTGCTGACGTGAGGGCCGCGGTCAGGTCCGGTCGGCACTGCGCGTGCCCACCACCGCCGCCCCGATGATCAGGACGGCCGCCAGCGCGATCGACGGCGTGAGCGCGCGGCCGCTGGTCACCAGCAGCAAGACGGTAGAGCCCAGCGGTGTGAGGTAACTCAGGATGCCGATCTGGCGTGCGTCACCGACCTTCAGCGCCTTGTCCCACAAGAAGAAGGCTGCACCCAGCGGGCCCAGGCCCATCACCGCCAGCAGCATCAGGTCTCGGTTCGAGACGGCAGCCGCAGGCTCGAGCGCCCAGTGGCAGGCCAGCGAGAGCAGACCTGAGACCAGTCCGAACAGGCCGATGGCCGCCGTCGGAAACGGCGGTACGCGTCGTGTCCAGAGGGAATAGCTCGCCCAGATGAACGCCGATCCCAGAGCCGGCAGGTAGCCCCAGGACCAGGCACCCGAGACGCTCCCCGCACCCTGGGCCGCGCCGAGGATGGCGATGGCCGCGCCCGTGAAGCCGGCCGCCGCCGCGGCCACGTGCGTCAGCCGCAGTTGCAGCCCCGGCAGGAAGAGTGGCGCGAGCACCACGATCAGCAGCGGCCACAGGTAGTTCACCAGATTGGCCTCGACCGGTGGCGCCACGCGCAGCGCGATGAACAGCAGGAAGTGAAAGCCGAAGAGGCCGTAGACGCCAAGCAGCAGCGTGGGCAGGGGCACCCTCCACTGGCGTACCAGCGGCCAGGCCGGCACGCTGCCGATCACGAGGGCCAGACCGGTGAGGAGGAAGGGCGGCAGGTGCGCCAGCGACACGCCCAGCGCGGCCAGCATCGACCACAGCGCGATCGCGCCCAGCGCGTAGAGGTTGGCCGGCATCGGCCTGCGGTCAGGCGACGCCGGCGGCGTGGGCCTGCTGGTCGGCGTGATAGCTCGAGCGCACCATTGCGCCGACAGCGGCGTGGGTGAACCCCATCTTGTAGGCCTCGTCCTCGAACATCTTGAAGGTGTCCGGGTGCACGTAGCGGCGCACCGGCAGGTGCGCGGTGCTGGGCGCCAGGTACTGGCCGATGGTGAGCATGTCGATGTCGTGCGCGCGCATGTC
>CAZUKC010000213.1:0-3099 GCA_964620375.1 uncultured Ramlibacter sp.
GGAAGCTGATGCAGGAAAACATCAAGGACCCCTACCACCCGGGCCTGCTGCACACTTGGTTTGTGACCTTCGGGCTCTGGCGCGCGGACAACAGGTCGCAGCTGATCACCGATGCGCACCACCGACACGCCTGCATGATCTCCACCCGCGGCTCGGGCGGCGAGTCTGCAGCGCAGACGCAGGTGACGCAGGTGTCGAGCTTCAAGGCCAGCATGCAGCTGCATGACCCGCGCTTCCTGGACATCGTCCCGGAGGCCTGGTGGGGCGGACCGACGGCGGTGATGACGACGATCTTCCCCAGCGTGATCCTGCAGCAGCAGGTGAACAGCGTGTCCACCCGACACATACAGCCCGACGGTCACGGCGCCTTCGACTTCGTGTGGACGCATTTCGGCTACGCCGACGACACGCCCGAGATGCGCGAACGCCGCCTGCGACAGGCCAACCTGTTCGGGCCTGCCGGCTTCGTGTCGGCGGACGACGGCGAAGTGATTGAGTTCTCTCAGGAGGCCTTCGAGAGCAAGCCCGAACACCGCGCCCTGGCCGAACTGGGTGGCCGCACCGCCGACACGCACACCGACCACATGGTGACCGAGACGCTGATACGCGGGATGTACCGCTATTGGCGAGAGGTGATGCAAGCATGAGCGCGCCCGCATCGAACCTGTCCTTCGAGGAATACCTGGCGATCCAGCAGCTGTACGCCGACTACGCCCGCGCGGTGGACAGCGCGGACTGGGACCGCTGGGTGGACCTGTTCGTCGACGACTGCATCTACCGCATCCAGCCGCGTGAAAACCACGAGCGTGGGTTTCCGCTGGCCACGCTGTCCTTTGACAGCAAGGGCATGCTGCGGGATCGCGCCTACGGCATCAGCGAGACGCTGTTTCACGACCCCTACTACCAGCGGCACGTGGTGGGGGCGCCCTTGATCCGCAAGGTGTCTGAGGGGGTCTATGCCTGCGAGGCGAACTACGCGGTGTTTCGCACCAAGCTGTCGCAGCTGACGACGGTGTTCAACGTGGGGCGCACGCTCGATGAGGTGATGGCCACCCCCGAGGGGCTACGGTTCAAGAGCCGGCTGGTGATCTACGACAGCGAGATGATCCCGAACTCGCTGATCTATCCGATTTGATTTTTGTTGCGGGTCGGTCTGTTGGGCCCTGCAACACCCTTCACCCCCACTTTCCCGCCTGAGCGGCCCACTGGCTCATCCCTAATAGCTCTGCCGTTCTATGATCCCGCGGTCAACCCTCGGACCGCACCGTGATCACCACCCCACGCTCCCTGCGCCACACCCTGGTCGCCTTCACCCTCGCCGCCCTGGCCCTGGCCAGTGCGGCGGCTGACACCCTCACCGGCCGCGTCGTTGGCGTCTCCGATGGCGACACCGTCACCGTCCTGGACGCCAGCAAGCGAACCCACAAGATCCGCCTGCTCGGCATCGACTCTCCAGAAAAGAAGCAGCCCTTCGGCGAACGCGCCAAGCAGTCGCTCAGTGACCTGGTGTTCGACAAGCAGGTCAGCGTCGAGGGCGGCAAGCAGGACCGCTACGGCCGCTCGCTGGGCAAGATCGTGCTGGACGGCCGGGACATCAACCTCGAGCAGATCCGGCGCGGCATGGCCTGGCACTACAAGCAGTACGCGCGCGACCAGTCGCCGCAAGACCGTGCGGCCTACTCCGAAGCGGAAAGCGCAGCCCGCCAAAAGCGCGTGGGCCTGTGGCAGGACGCGGACCCGGTCCCACCCTGGTCCTTCCGCCGCGAAGGACGTGAGCAGAACGCCAAGGCGAACTGAGCACACCCCGTAGCGCACGGGGCTGGCAGAGCAGGTCCAGCAGGACCTGCCCCCAAGCTCTCCCCCCATCGGCCCAACGGCCACCCAAGCCGACCTCCCTCAGCCCCCGCTGTCTGTGCAGGGGGCTTGCCGGCGGCGTCGCCGCTGCGCATGGCCGCTCCAGAAAAAACGCCCCCCTTAATTAGCATTTAGGTACTCTTTTTACTTTTTGAATTCACTTTAAGTCTACGATTCAGGCGACTGAAAGCTATCGAGATCCGTCCGTTCACCCCTACCCCGAGGACTCTGCATGCAGTACGCCCCGCCCCCCTCCCGCAGCGCCCCGATGCGCACCCGCTCGCTGATAGCCCTGGCCGTTGCCGCCCTGGTGGCCGGTTGCGCCAGCGTGACGCCCGTGCCCCTGGACCCTCAGGCCACTCATGACGCGAATCGCGCGGACGCCCTGGCCCTGCGGGCCGACGTGCCGCCCATCACCGGTCCGCTCACGCTGGAGGAGGCCCTGGCCCGGGCCCTCAAATACAACCTAGACCGCCGGGTCAAGCTGATGGAGGAGGCGATCGCCCACCGTCAGCTGGACCTGTCCTTCTACGACATGCTGCCGCGCCTGGCGGCGCAGGCGGCCCTGACCTCCCGCAACAACGACCGCATCAGCGAAAGCCGCGACGCCCTCACCGGCGCGCCCTCCACTTCGCGCTTCATCTCGCAGGACCGCACCCACACCACCGTGCAGACGGGTCTGAGCTGGAGCCTGCTGGACTTCGGACTGGGCTACTACAACAGCCAGCAACTGGGCGACCGCGTCCAGATCGCGCTCGAAAAGCGCCGCAAGGCCATGCACCTGCTGTCACAGGACGTGCGGATCGCCTTCTGGCGCGCGGCCAGCGCCCAGGCCCTGCAGGACCGGGTCAGGGCCACGGTGGCCATGGCCCAGGAGGCGCTGGCCGACGCCCGACAGACCGAAGCCAGCCGCGTACGCAACCCGGCCGACGCGATCCGCTACCAGCGGCAGCTGCTGGAGAACCTGCGCCTGCTCGAGGCGATTGCGCAGGAGCTCTCGGCCGCACGGGTCGAACTGGCCTGGCTGATCAACGCCCCGCTGGGGCAGCCGCTGCAGGTGGTCGAACCCCCGGTGGACGACACCAATCGCCATGTCCTGCGCCTGCCGATCGAACAACTGGAGGAGACCGCGCTGCGCCAGAGCGCCGACCTGCGCGAGCAGCACCACCAAACGCGTATCGCCCGACTGGAGGCGCGCAAGACCCTGGTGCGGCTGTTTCCCAACATCAGCTTCAGCTACAGCCT
>CAZUKC010000214.1:0-3092 GCA_964620375.1 uncultured Ramlibacter sp.
ACACCGGCTTCGGCAGTGCGCTCGACACCAAAGCCACCGGCACCGACAACGCCGGCTGGCCGGCCAGCGTGGACACGTGCGGGTAGAATAGCCCGCGCGTGTAGGGCACGCGCTGCCCGTCCACCTGCACGCGGTGGCGGGTGGCGGCCAGGCCCAGGGCGGGCCCCTTGAAGGGGGTGTGCAGGAAGGCCGGTGTGTGAAAAGCCGGCGACAGCACGGCGTCCCAGTCGCCGAAGAAGGCCCGCCACGCCGCACGCACCTGCTCGCGTGCCAGGTGCCACATGAACAACTGCGCGCCGGTGCAGGTCAGGCCCTCGATCTGCGCGGGCGCGAATTCATCGTCGTCCGCACGCAGGACCGCGATCGCCTGCGCGCGCTTGTCCGCGTCCCAGCGCGGGCTCATCATGTAATGCAGCAGCCGCAGGTACAGGCGCAGGTGTTCTCGCCAGTCGCCGAACGCCTGTGGCTGCGCCTTGGCGACCTTGGCGCCCGCGCGCCCCAGCACGCGGACCACTTCGTCGCGGGCGGCCAGCAGGGCCGGATCGACGGGCGCGTAATCCGGGCCCTCCAGCACCGCGATGCGCGCACCCCGCAGCGACCCGCATCGCGGCGCGGGCAGCTGCACGTGCCAGGCCCGGTCCTCGCCCACGTCGGGTCCGGCGATCACCGCCAGCGCAGCCTCGATGTCCTGGGCGCTGCGCGCCATGGGCCCCTGTGCGCCCAGCACCGCGCCCCAATTCGGCGTGGGCGGAATCGGGTACTGGCCGCTTCGTGGCACCAGGGTCTCGCTCGGTCGCAGGCCGTACACGCCGCAGAACGCCGCTGGCACGCGGATCGATCCGCCGATGTCGCTGCCGATGTCCAGCACGCCAAAGCCCGCGGCCACTGCCGCGCCGCCGCCCGAACTGCCGCCGCAGGTGCGCGCCAGATCCCACGGGTTGTTCGTACGCCCGTACACCGGATTGGCCGCCTGCCAGTCGGCCATTTCCGGCGGCACATTGGTCTTGCCCAGGATCACCGCGCCGGCCTCACGCAGTCGGCGCACGGTTGGCGCGTCATGCGCGGAGACGAAGCCCCGGTAAGCCGGATCGCCCACCGTCGTCGGCATGGCGTTGACGTTAATGCCTTCCTTAATGGTCACCGGCACGCCCTCAAGCGCACGGGCCTGGCCGGCGGCGATGCGGCGGTCGCTCTCGGCCGCCTGCACGCGGGCCGTTTCGAAGGCGGGCACCACGATGGCGTTGAGGTCGCCGTCGTGCCGCTGAACACGCGCAATCTGCGATTCGATCAATTCGCTGGCCGACACCTGGCGCGCGGCCAGCGCGTCACGCAGTTCACACAGGGTGGAAAAGGGATTCATCAATCCGGGTCTCCCGCAAGGTCATGTACGGAGCCGGCGCCGCAACAAGGGCCAGACCAGCAGCAGCACGGTCAAGGCCAGCATGGATGCCGCCACAGGCCGGGTGAGAAAGGGCTCCAGCGAGCCATCGCTGCGTGAGAACGCCTGGCGCAGGGCCGCCTCGAGCGTGTCACCCATCACCATGCCCAGGATCAGGGGGATGGTGGGCACCGCGGCGCGTGCGCACACCAGGCCGAACACGCCGAAAGCCAGCGCCAGCCCCACGTAGTACATCGAGTTGGCGGCGGAATAGGCACCAACGAAACTCAGGACCAGGATGCCCAGGCCCAGCAGGCGCGGGTCGACGTAGGCCAGGCGAGCCAGCCCTTTGACGCTGATCGCCAGCAATCCCAGGATCACGACGTTGATCAGGACCAGGGCCGCAAAGACACCCTGCACGATCTCCGGCCGCTCGGTGAACAACGACGGCCCGGGCACGATGCCATGCACGATGAAGACGCCCATGATGATGGCGGTGATCACGTCGCCCGGGATGCCCAGGGTGAGTACCGTGATCATCGCGCCGCCCGAGTTGGAGTTGTTGGCGGCCTCCGCCGCCACGATGCCCTCTGGGTTGCCCTGGCCGAAGGGCGTGGGGTCGGTGGCGCCGCGCTGTGCCCAGAAGTACGCCAGCGAGGTCGACAGCGCGGCACCCACCGCTGGCAGCACCCCGATCGAGGTTCCCAGGAACAGGCCCTTGGCCAGGGCGCGCGGATACCGCAGGGGCTCGAGGAAGCCGCGCCAGGACAGGCCCGCGCTGCGCGTGAGGGTGCCGTCAAAACGCGGCGGCGGCGAGCTCACCATCACCAGCGCCTGCGCGATGCCGAAGAGGCCCACTGCCACCGGTACCAGGGGAATGCCACTGAGGAGGGACTGCGTGCCCAGGGTGTAGCGCTGTTCGTTGGAGTTCGGGTCGATGCCGACGGTGGCCAGGAAGAAGCCCAGTCCCATCATTGCGATCGCTGCGAAGAACTGGCGCTGGTAGGCGCGGCCGACGCAGATCGTGGCCAGGACGATGGCCATCACGCTTTCCGGCGCGCCGAAGCCGGCCGCCCATTGCGACAGGGGCCGGGCCGCCAGCCCCAGCAGCAGGGCGCTGGCCAGGCCGCCGATGAAGGCCGACATGAAAGCGAGCGAGAGCGCGCGCTGGGCCTGGCCCGCGCGCGCCATGGGCCAGCCGTCGAACATGGTCATGACCGAGGAGGCCTCACCGGGCGTGCGTATCAGGATCGAGGTGACGGCACCCCCGTAGAAGGCGCCGCAGTACACCCCGAGCAGCAGCGAGATGCCCGCCAGGGGCGCCATGCCGTAGGTGAAGGGCAGCAGCACCGCGATGGTCACCCCTGGGCCGACCCCGGGCAGCACGCCCACGACGATGCCCAGCGCCGCACCGGCCAGCAAGGCCAGCAGCGTGGGCCAGGCTGCGATCGCCTGCGCGCCCTGGGCGAGGCTGGTGAGCGTCTCCATCCTAGAACAGGAGTCCGCGCCCGAAGGACAGTTTGAGCAGGCCCACGAACACCCCCCACAGGACCGCCGCGAGGGGCAGGGCCAGCAGCGCGCTGGTGCGCCACCCCAAGCCCACCGCGCGGCCCGTCACCAGCAGGAACCCAGCGGAAGCCACGCCCAGCCCGAGCCAGGGAACGTATACCGCGTAAATGCCGAACAGGACCAGGCCGCGCGCGCCGCGTGGGAT
>CAZUKC010000215.1:0-3061 GCA_964620375.1 uncultured Ramlibacter sp.
TTTTGACCACGCCGAACATGTGGCACATTTTTTCTTCGGTATCGGCGATCAGTTCGAAGGGCAGTTCCAGCTTGGCCTTGAAGTCTTCGTGGGACTTCATGTTGTCGCGTGAGACGCCGAAGACCAGCGCGCCGGCCTTGACAAAGTCCTTGTACTTGTCGCGAAACTGCATGGCTTCGGTGGTGCAGCCCGGGGTGTTGTCCTTGGGGTAGAAGTACAGCACGACCGTCTGCCCGAGGTGGGTGGTGTTGGACACCTTGACGCCACTGGTGGCCAGGGCCTCGAACTCGGGGATGGGTTTATTGACAACGATCGCCATGGATATGTATCTCGTGTGACAGGGGTTGGTCGTTGTGGGCGGCCGCAGCAGTCCGCGAAACCCGCGATTTTAACCGAAACGGTTTTGTCCCCCGGCCGGGGCGCGGCGGTGTGCACAGGGGGGCGCCGCCGGAACAGGGAAGCGTCAGGCCTGGGCTTCCAGGAGCAGGGCCGCCGCGACGGTACGGCCCTCCTGGGCCAGAATGTTGTAGGTGCGGCAGGCCGCCGCCGTGTCCATGGTTTCCAGACCGATGCGACGGGCCGCCAGCGGGGCGATCCAGGCCGGTCGGGGGAAGCGGATGCGCGCGCCGCTGCCAAAGAGGACCACCTCGACACCCAGGTCGGCCAACTGCGCGAAATGGGCGGCTTCCAGGGACTCGAAGCGGGTCGCCGGCCAGTGGATGCGGCGGCCGTCGGAGCCGACGATGACGCTGTGGTCGATGCGCTCGCCGTTGACGGCAACCCAGCCCGGGCCGTGGCCGGTGATCGTGGGGGCGAGAGAGCGGTCCGGCTGCAGCTTCATGGCGCGTCAACTATGGTCAAATTATAGGTTTTCACCTGCGCGAACGCCTTCGGAGGGCCTTTGAAGACAGTCCAGAAATCGGCCAAGCTGGCCAACGTGCTTTACGACATCCGTGGCCCGATCATGGATGCGGCGCGGCGCATGGAGGAAGAGGGGCACAAGATCATCAAGCTCAACATCGGCAACCTCGCCGTGTTCGGTTTCGATGCGCCCGAGGAGATCCAGCAGGACATGATCCGCAACCTGCCCAATTCGGCGGGTTACTCCGACAGCAAGGGCATCTTCGCGGCGCGCAAGGCGGTGATGCACTACACGCAGCAGCAGGGCATCAGTGGCGTCACGCTGGACGACATCTACCTGGGCAACGGCGCCAGCGAGCTGATCGTGATGGCCACCAACGCCCTGCTCAATGACGGCGACGAACTTCTGCTGCCGGCCCCCGACTACCCGCTGTGGACGGCCGCCGCCACGCTGGCCGGCGGCAAGCCCGTGCATTACCTGTGCGACGAGGCCAATGGCTGGATGCCCGACCTGGCCGACATCCGCCGCAAGATCACGCCCCGCACCAAGGGCATCGTCGTCATTAACCCCAACAACCCCACCGGCGCGCTGTACTCGGACGCGCTCCTGAAGGAGATCGTGGCCATCGCCCGCGCGCACGGTCTCGTGATCCTGGCCGACGAGGTCTACGACAAGGTGCTGTACGACGACGCGAAGCACACCGCCATCGGCAGCCTGTCGCAGGACGTCCTCACCCTCACCTTCAACTCGCTGTCCAAGAGCTATCGCTCCTGCGGCTACCGCGCAGGCTGGATGGTGGTGTCGGGCGACAAGAAGCCGGCAGCCGACTACATCGAGGGCCTGAACATGCTCTCGAACATGCGCCTGTGCGCCAACGTGCCGGGCCAGTACGCGATCCAGACTGCGCTGGGGGGCTACCAGAGCATCCAGGACCTGGTCGGCCCGGGCGGGCGCCTGCGTCGCCAGCGTGACCTGGCTTACGAGCTGATCACCGCCATTCCCGGCGTGACCTGCGTGAAGCCTCAGGCGGCGCTGTACATGTTCCCGCGCCTGGACTCCAAGGTCTACCCAATCCAGGACGACCGCCAGTTCTTCCTCGAACTGCTCCAGGAAACCCGTGTGATGCTGGTGCAGGGCACCGGTTTCAACTGGCACGCGCCAGACCACTTCCGGATCGTGTTCCTGCCCCACGAGGACGACCTGCGCGAGGCCATTGGCCGCATCGCCAAGTTCCTCGAAACCTACCGTCTGCGCCACTCCAAATGAAACCCATACAAGTCGGCCTGCTGGGCATCGGCACCGTCGGCAGCGGCGTGTTCAACGTCCTTTCCCGCAACCAGAACGAGATCCTGCGCCGCGCCGGCCGCGGCATCGAGGTCACCCAGGTGGCCGACCTCGACACCGCGCGCGCGCAGTCCATCGTCGGCACCCAGGCCAAGGTGGTGAACGACGCCCGTGCCGTCATCGCCAACCCCGACATTGACATCGTGGTCGAACTGATCGGCGGCTACGGTATCGCTCGGCAGCTGGTGATGGAGGCCATCGAGGCCGGCAAGCACGTGGTCACCGCCAACAAGGCCCTGCTGGCCGTGCACGGCACCGAGATCTTCGCGGCCGCCCACCGCAAGGGCGTGATGGTGGCCTTCGAGGCGGCCGTCGCGGGTGGTATCCCCATCATCAAGTCGCTGCGAGAGGGTCTGACCGCCAACCGCATCGAATGGATCGCGGGGATCATCAACGGCACGACCAACTTCATCCTGTCCGAGATGCGTGACAAGGGTCTGGATTTCGATGTGGTCCTGAAGGAGGCGCAGCGCCTGGGCTATGCCGAGGCCGACCCCACCTTCGACATCGAAGGCGTGGATGCCGCGCACAAGGCCACCATCATGTCGGCCATCGCCTTCGGTATCCCGGTGCAGTTCGACAAGGCCTATGTCGAGGGCATCACGAAGCTGGGCGCGCAGGATATTCGCTACGCCGAGCAACTGGGCTATCGCATCAAGCTCCTGGGCATCACCAAGCGCACGCCCCGGGGCATCGAACTGCGCGTGCACCCCAGTCTGGTGCCGGCCAAGCGCCTGCTGGCCAACGTGGAAGGCGCGATGAATGCGGTGATGGTGCAGGGCGACGCCGTCGGCACCACTCTGTACTACGGCAAGGGCGCGGGCAGCGAGCCCACCGCCAGCGCGGTGATCGCCG
>CAZUKC010000216.1:0-3054 GCA_964620375.1 uncultured Ramlibacter sp.
GGCTGCGCCCGGGGTGGGCCTCGCCATAGCCGGTGATGCCTTCGTCGGTCTGCACGCGGACGATGATGGCGTCGCGCTTGGTGGTGCTGCCCACGCCCATGGTGACGGTCTTGCCCTCGGGCAGGCGAAAAGACAGGGGGATGGCCGTGATCGACGTGATCTTCATGCGGGAGTCTCCTGGGCGCCGCGCGCCTTATGGTTTTGAGCCCGCAGTCTACCCAGGCCACTGCGCCCGGCCATCACCCGGGCGACAGCACTGGGGGTCAGCGAAAGACCTGCGGGTTGACCACGTTGGCCGGGCGCTCGCCGCGCAGCAGGGCCATGAGGGTCTCGATGCACGCCACGCTCATCGCGCGCATGCTGCTGTCGGTCACGCCGGCCACGTGCGGCGTGAGCAGCAGGTTGGGCGCTTCGAACACCGGCTCGGTACCCACCAGCGGCTGCTGGTCGTGCACGTCCAGCGCGGCGCCGCCCAGGCGCCCGGTGCGCAGGGCCGCCACCAGGGCCGCGGTGTCGACCACCGGTCCGCGCGAGACATTGATCAACAGGGCGCTGCGCTTCATGAGCGCCAGCGTCGCGGCGTCGACCAGACCGCGGGTCGACTCGTTCAGTGGGCAGCACAGGACCACCACGTCTGACTGCGCGAACAGCGTGGCCTTGTCCGCGGCCTGGACGCCTGCGGGTAGCGAGGCGGGCCGGCGCGTGAGTCCCAGCACCCGCATGCCCAGGGCCGCGGCGACCTGCGCCATGCGCGAACCGATCGCGCCCACACCCACGATGCCGCAGGTGCTGCCGGCCAGGTCAGTGCCCCCATCGGCCAGCGCGCGTGAGACGGCCCAGCCCTCGCGGCGCAGCGTGGCATCCATCGTCGCCAGCCCGCGGCGCAGGTGCAGCATGGCCGCCACGCAGTACTCGACGACCGCGCTGGTGTTCGACCCCGGCAGGTTGGCCACCGGAATGCCGCGCGCGGTGGCGACCTCCACCGGGATCATGTCCAGGCCCACGCCATGACGCACCACGGCGCGCAGCTGCGGCGCGTGGTCGAAGAGCGCCGGCGGCAGGTGCGCGCGCACCACGATCGCGTGGACGTCGGCCGCCAGGCGTATCAGCGTCTCGGGCCGGGTGTCGGGGGCAAGCACCACCTCGCAGGTCTGTGCCAGCTGCGCCTGCAGCTCAGGGTGAATGGGATTCGTGAGCAGGACGCGGAACGGGGCGGTCACGTCGGGGTGGCGCAGAGCGCTCAGAGATTGGGGGCCAACAGCCGCTCCAGGTCGGCGCGCGCGGTGCCGCGGCGGCGGGCTTGGTCTTCAAGCTGGTCCTGGCCGATCTTGCCGACGTTGAAGTAGGTGGCCTGCGGGTGTGCCAGGTAAAAGCCGCTCACGCTGGCCGCCGGCGTCATCGCCAGACTGCCGGTCAGGCCCATGCCGATCTCGTGGGCCTGCAGCAGCTCGAACATCTCGCGCTTGGCGCTGTGGTCCGGGCAGGCCGGATAGCCCGGCGCCGGTCGGATGCCGCGGTACTTCTCGGCAATCAGGTCCTCGCCCGAGAGCTTTTCGTCGGGCGCGTAGCCCCACAGGTCGGTGCGCACGCGCTCGTGCAGGCACTCGGCGAAGGCCTCGGCCAGTCGGTCGGCCAAGGCCTTGAGCATGATGGCCGAGTAGTCGTCGTGGTCGTCGAGGAAATACTTTTCCTTCTTGTCCACGCCGATGCCGGCGGTGACGGCGAACACGCCCACGTAATCCTGGGCCACGCCTTTGGGCGCGACGAAATCCGCCAGACAGCGGCTCGGTCGCATCACGCCGTCCACCGCCTGCTTCTCGGCCTGCTGGCGCAGCCCGTGCCAGGTCAGGGCCACCTGCGTGCGCGATTCGTCGGTATAGAGCTCGATGTCGTCGTCGTTCACGCTGTTGGCAGGCCACAGGCCCATGACCGCATTGGCCGTGAGCCAGCGGCCCTCGATCAGGCGCTTCAACATGCGCTGGCCGTCGGCGTACACGCGCACGGCCTCGGTGCCCACGACCTCGTCCTTCAGGATGGCCGGGAAGGGACCGGCCAGGTCCCAGGTCTGGAAGAAGGGGCCCCAGTCGATGTACTTGGCCAGTTCCGCCAGGTCGAAGTTGCGAAACACCCGCCGGCCGATGAACTTGGGCGCGGGCGGCGTGTAGGCCTGCCAGTCAGTGGGCGTCTTGTTGGCGCGCGCCTTGTCCAGGGGCCACAGCGGCGCCTGTTTCTTGCTGGCGTGCAGCTGCCGCACCTGCTCGTAGTCGGCATTGAGGTCGGCGATGTACTTGCTCGCCTGCTCGGACAGCAGGCTCTGGGCCACGCTCACGCTGCGCGAGGCGTCGGGCACATAGACCACCGGGCCTTCGTAGTGCGGCGCGATCTTGACCGCGGTGTGCACGCGGCTGGTGGTGGCGCCGCCAATCAGCAGCGGGATCTTGCGCAGGCGGAAGTGGTCGTCCTTCTGCATCTCGGCGGCGACGTACTGCATCTCCTCCAGGGACGGCGTGATCAGCCCCGACAGGCCCACGATGTCCGCGCCCTCGACCTTGGCCCGCGCCAGGATCTCGTGGCACGGCACCATCACGCCCATGTTCACCACCTCGAAGTTGTTGCACTGAAGCACCACGGTGACGATGTTCTTGCCGATGTCGTGCACATCGCCCTTGACGGTGGCGATCACGATCTTGCCCTTGGCGCGCACGTCCTGGCCCGCGGCTTCCTGCTGCTTCTTTTCTTCCTCGATGTAGGGAATGAGGTGGGCCACCGCCTGCTTCATCACGCGTGCGGACTTGACCACCTGGGGCAGGAACATCTTGCCCTGGCCGAACAGGTCGCCCACGATATTCATGCCGTCCATCAGCGGGCCTTCGATCACGTGCAGCGGACGCCCGCCCTGGGCCAGGATGGCGCGGTAGGCCTCTTCGGTGTCCGCGGTGATGAAGTCGGTGATGCCGTGCACCAGCGCGTGAGACAGGCGCTGTTCGACCGTGCCGGCCCGCCACTCGTTGCGCTTGCTGTCGTCCTTGGCGGCGCCCTTGGCCTGCTCGGCAA
>CAZUKC010000217.1:0-2996 GCA_964620375.1 uncultured Ramlibacter sp.
TCGTTTTTCCGGAAAACCGTTTACAACTCAAGGAACCCGAAATGAAGAAAACCCTCGTCCTGGCCTCGCTGTTCGCCGTGATCGGTCTGGCTGCCTGCGGCAAGAAAGAAGCTGCTCCCGCTCCGGCCGCTGCTCCCGCCCCGGCTCCCGCCGCCGCCCCCGCCGCCCCGGCTTCGGACGCTGCTCCCGCCGCTTCCGCTCCCGCCAGCGCTGCCTCCAAGTAATCGGTATTCCGATTGCTGTGAAAAAGCCGCCCTCGGGCGGCTTTTTTCATGCGTCCAGCCAGTCGCAGCCTGTCGCGGCGTCTGCCACCAGAAAGTCACCGGGCTCGCCGCCCAGCGAGGCCGCCAGCGCTGCCCTTGCGAGCGTCGGGTGGTTGTTGATCTTGCTCAGGTGCGCCGCCACCACCTGCCGCAGGCCTTGGGGCACCAGCGCTGCGGCCGTCTCGGCGGCCGCCCGGTTGTCCAGGTGGCCCCAGGCCCCACCGACGCGCCGCTTCAGGTGGTGCGGGTAGGGGCCGTTGGCCAGCATGTCCGGGTCGTGGTTGCACTCGAGCAGCAGCGAGCGGCAGCCGGCCAGCTGCGACAGCACGTGGGCGGTGACGTGGCCCAGGTCGGTCAGGATGCCCAGGCGGGCATCGCCATCGGTGCAGTGCAGTTGCAGGGGTTCGCGCGCGTCATGGGGCACGGTGAAGGGCGTGAGCTGCAGGTCGCCCAGGACGACCGGTTCGCCGTCACGCGCGATCCGCAGCAGGCCCTCCAGGTCCGGCTCGCCGATGGCCGCGTAGGTGCCCGCACTCATCCAGATCGGGATGCGATGACGCAGGGCTAGCGATCGCGCCGACCCGATATGGTCGGTGTGCTCGTGGGTGATGAAGATGCCGTCGATCTGGTCGGACAGCATGCCGGCCTGACCCAGGCGCCGTGCAAACTCGCGCACCCCCAGCCCGCAGTCCACCAGGAGGTGGGTGAGGGTGGCGCCGTCACGCGCCTGCACCAGGGTGGCGTTGCCCGAGCTGCCGCTGCCCAGGCTCTTGAATCGCAGCACGTCGCCGGACGGGGCCGGGCGGCCTTACTTCAGGTCGTCTGCCAGCAGCTGCACGATGCGCTGCGCGGTGGCCGAGCTCTCGACCGCGCCGCTGGCATTGAGCACCGAGACGGTGGTGGACGCGCCTTCGCTGCGCAGGGTGATGCGGTACTTGACCGGCGGCGCAGACTTCTCGGCGCCACTGAACATGCGGCCGAAGAAGCCTCGCTCCTTGCGGTCGGCGTTGGGTTCGACATAGCGCACGAAGTAAGTGCCCTGGGTGCGGTCCCGGTCTTCGACGGTGAAGCCGGTGCGATCGAGCGACAGGCCCACGCGGCGCCAGGCGCGATCGAAGCCTTCGTCGATCTCGACGACCGGGGTGTTGCCCGACTTGGCCGCGCGGGCGATGGGCTTGGGCGCGCCGGCCGCCGCTGCGGCCTTGGCCTGCTCCTGGGTCACTCCCAGCTTGACCATCATGCGACGCAGGAATTCGGTCTCGAGTTCGGGGTCGGCGGGACGCGGCTGCCAGACGGTGCTGTTGTCGGACTCGCGCGCGTTGGCGCGGGCGTAGACCTCGACCATGCCCCGGTGCGAGACGTAGATCTCGGTGCCCCCCGCGGCGTTGCGTTCCAGGCGGGTGCGAAAGCGGTCACGCTCGGAGGTGGAGTACAGGTTGTCCAGGAGCTTGCCCAGGGTGGAGCGGATGAAGTCCTGCGGCAGCTTGGCGCGGTTTTCCGCCCAGTCGGTTTCCATGATGCCCAGCTCGGCCTGGTCCAGCGTGAGGAGGAAGCCGTTCTCCTGCCAGAACTCGCGCAGCGGCCCCCACAGCTGGTCGGCCGGGCGGTTGATAACCAGCCAGCGCTGGTTGCCCGCGCGTTCGATGCGCACGTCCCCCACCGACAGCGCCGCCGGGGCGATGCCGGTACTGGCGCGCGGCCCCTGCTGGCTGCTGGCCGTCACCGGCGCGCCGGGCAGGGCGTAGCGCGTGTCGCGCGCGAGCTGGCTCAGGTCAGGGGGCACGTCCAGCGAGGGCGCCTTGCCTGCGCTTTTGTAGTCGATCTTGTCGCTCTGGAGGACCGTGCAGGCCGAGAGCAGCGCGGACAGCGCCAGGAGGGTCAGGGAGGCAAATCGCTTCATGGGCAAGAGGGTTCCTGAGGGGCGCGGGGTCAGCGCAGCAGGCCGGCGGCGCGCAGCGCGCCTTCGACCGTGGCATGGTGGGCGGGCGACAGGGGGGTGAGCGGCAGGCGCAGCGCGCCGCCACACAGGCCCATGCGGGCCATCGCCCACTTCACCGGGATCGGGTTGGCTTCGACGAACAGGTGCTTGTGCACAGGCAGCAGCAGTTTCTGGATGTCCATAGCGCGGCGGGCATCGCCCGCAATGGCGGCCACGCACAGCTCGTGCATCAGGCGCGGGGCGACGTTTGCGGTGACGCTCACATTGCCCTGGCCGCCGCACAACATGAGGGCAACCGCGGTGGGGTCGTCGCCGGAGTAGATGGCGAAACCCTTGCGGGCATCGCGAATCAGCCATTGGGCGCGCTCGATGTTGCCGGTGGCTTCCTTGATGCCGACGATGCCGGGCACTTCGGACAGGCGCAGCACGGTGTCGTGTGCCATGTCGGCCACGGTGCGACCGGGCACGTTGTAAAGCACGATGGGCAGGTCGCCGGTGGCTTCGGCGATGGCCTTGAAGTGCTGGTACTGACCTTCCTGCGTGGGCTTGTTGTAGTACGGCACGACCTGCAGCTGGCAGTCGGCGCCGACCTCGCGGGCGTACCTGGCCAGTGAGATGGCCTCGGCGGTGGAATTGGCGCCGCAGCCCGCCATGATCGGCACGCGCTTGCGGGCGTGCTCCACGCTCACGCGGATGATCTCGCGGTGTTCTTCGACGCTGACGGTGGGCGACTCGCCGGTGGTGCCCACCACGCCGATGCAGTCGGTGCCTTCGGCGATGTGCCAGTCGATCAG
>CAZUKC010000218.1:0-2966 GCA_964620375.1 uncultured Ramlibacter sp.
CGCCCAGCGCTAGGCGTTCCAGCACCCGCTCGGTGAGCGGGCGGCGCGCGTAGCGGGCCGGGTCCATGACCAGTCCGTGATGGGCGATGGCCTGCATCAGGCGCGCACGCAAGCGGGCGGCAAAGGCGTCGTCTTCGACCACGACGTTGGCTTCGCGGGCGAGCAGCAGACTCAAAGGGTCCAGATTCGACGAGCCCACCGTGGACCAACGACCGTCGATCACCGCCACCTTGGCATGCAGGAAGCTAGGCGAGTACTCGTGGATCGCCACCCCGGCGCGCAGCAGGCTGCCGTACACCGGGCGGGAGGCGTAGTACTGCATGAAGTACTCGTAGCGACCCTGCAGCAGCAGGGTCACCTTCACGCCGCGCTGGGCCGCGCGCTCCAGGGCCTGCCGAAGGCGGCGCCCGGGCACGAAGTACGCGTTCGCGATCAGGATCTCGTCCTGGGCCCGGCCGATCGCGCGCAAGTAGGCCCGCTCGATGTGGGCGCGATGGCCCACGTTATCGCGCAGCATCAGGGCCGCGCGCATCCGGCCAGCACCGCGCGGATCGTCATCAGACGACCGGGCGGGGCGTGGCATGAGGGCCTCGGCCAGCGCCTGCGGCTTGAGCGTGTGCAGGGCACGCAGGCGCTGCCAGATCTGGCGGATTGCGTGGCGCACATCGCTCACCAGGGGCCCCCGCACTCGCACCGCGAAGTCCAGGCGCGGCGCCTGCAGCAGCCCGTGGCCCGGATCATGCAGATCGTCCAGGATGTTGATGCCGCCGCAGAACGCCAGGGCCTCGTCGACCACGCACAGCTTGCGGTGCAGGCGGCGCCAGGTGCCGGGCCACAGGACGCCCAGACTGCCCACAGGGGCATAGACCTGCCAGTCCACACCGGCCACACGGAATCGCCGCCGCCACTCGGCGGGCAGCAGCGGCGTGCCAAAGCCGTCCACCACCACGCGCACACGAACGCCACGCTGTGCCGCCCGCTCCAGGGCCTGGGCGACGCCCGCGCTCGCACCGGTGAAATCAAAGATGTAGGTCTCGAGCCAGACCTCGTGCACCGCCGCGTCGATGGCCTCTACCAGCGCGGGAAAGAGCTCGACGCTGCCCTCCAGAAGGTCCAGGGCATGACCGGTGCGCAGGGGCGGCAGGCGCAGGGGCATGAGGCGACGCTCAGAAGGCGAACTCCGCCACCAGGGGCAGGTGATCAGACATGCGCGCCCAGGTGCCTCCGCGCGGCACGGTCACGCGCAGCGGATCGAGACCGCGCGCGTAGACGTAATCGAGCTGGGTCAGTGGCAGCCGGGACGGATAGGTGGCGACGCGCTCGCGGGCGCAATCGCGCAGACCCAGGTCGGCCATCGGCTCGCGCAGCTTGCCGCCCCAGTCGTTGAAATCACCAGCCACCAGCAGCGGTGCGTGCGCGGGCACCTCGCGATGCACGAAGTGCCCCAGCTGCTGCACCTGGCGTGCACGGCTGCCCGCGATCAGCCCCAGATGAAGCACGATCACATGCACGACCTGGCCGTGTACCTTCAGTTCGACGTGCAGCAGACCCCGCTGCTCGAAGCGATGGTCGGACATGTCCTCATGGCCCTGCGACACCACCTGCCAGCGTGACAGCAAGGCGTTGCCATGCTCGCCGTGCCGGGTGTAGGCATTGGTCTGGTAGACCGCGGCATAGCCGTCAGGAGCCAGGAATTCGGCCTGGGGCAACTGCGGCCAGGTCTTGAAGTAGCGTTCCTGGCGCCTATGGACCTTGCGTACCTCCTGCAGGCACACGATGTCGGCGTCCAGTTTCTCCATGGCGTCGGCCAGGTTGTGGATCTCCAGCCGGCGCCCCGGACCGATCCCCTGCACACCCTTGTGAATGTTGTAGGTGGCGACGCGAAGGGTTCTGGGACCCCCACGTCCGCCCACTGCGTGTGGCGTCCTGCCCCCCAAGGGGACCCTCACGCCATGAGATGGCCCGGCGGCGCTCTTGCTCATTTGCAAAACCGCGGCAGCATCAGGATCGCCTCTGCGTTGGACGGCGAGAAACAGGCGTCTGCAGCCTCGCGCCAGGGCAGCCACTCGAAGGCCGTGTGCTCTCGCGGGTTAAGGGTCACAGGCGTTGCGGGCGGCACGCACAGTCCGAACACGTGCTCGAGGTTGTGGGTCACGCCGGGAGCATAGCGATGACGCCAGCGCGGGTAAATCTCGTAGGTGTTGGTCAGGGCCCAGTCCTGCAGCCCCGCGTGCAGCGCGGTGCCCGGGCTGCAGTCAATGCCGGTTTCTTCGGCCACCTCGCGCACCGCGGTCGCCTCGAATGTTTCCTCGACGGCGTCCTTGCTGCCGGTGACCGACTGCCAGTAGCCCGAGGCGTCGGCCCGCCGGATCAAGAGCACGTCCAGCGCTGGGGTGTGGATCACCACCAGCACGGATTGCGGGATCTTGTAGACGGTCATGCGGACGTGGGGGGTTTTCTGGCCCAAAAGAAAGGGCGCCCGCAGGCGCCCCGGAATTGTGCCAGTCGCCTGGCGCTCAGGCCGGCTGCGGGTTGCGCAGGCGGATATGCAGCTCGCGCAGCTGCTTCTCGTCGACTGGACCGGGGGCCTGCGTGAGCAGGTCCTGAGCGCGCTGGGTCTTGGGAAAGGCGATGACGTCACGCAAGCTCTCGGCGCCGGTCATGAGCATGACGAAGCGGTCCAGGCCGATGGCGATACCGCCGTGAGGGGGCGCGCCGTACTGCAAGGCGTCCAGCAGGAAGCCGAACTTGGCCTGCGCTTCCTCGGGGCCGATCTTGAGCGCGCGAAACACCTTGCTTTGCACGTCCTCGCGGTGGATACGTACGGAGCCCCCGCCGAGCTCGATGCCATTGAGCACCGCGTCGTAGGCCTTGGCGATGCAGCGGCCCGGGTCGGTCTCGAGCCAGTCCTCATGGCCGTCCTTGGGCGAGGTGAAGGGATGGTGCACGGCGTTCCAGCGCTGGGC
>CAZUKC010000219.1:0-2932 GCA_964620375.1 uncultured Ramlibacter sp.
CGCCAGTGCTAGCTTTTCGTACCGTCACTTATTGCACTGAAAACGAGGAGACCCCTTCCAGCGCCGGTAACTGTGCGTGGTCACGCCCTCGCGCTGGCAGAACGTGCTGACAGGCTCCCCGCTGGACGCATGCCGCCGCAGCAGCTCCTGCCATGCCTCGCTGCCCAGACGCCGTCGCTTGATGCCTTCCATTTCGCCTGCTCCTTGACCGTTGTCGATGCAGGCATTCTGGGCAGCGGCGGATCGGAAGGGAAGGACGCCGCTGGCTTACCGCTTACGCTCATGCGCAAGTGGCGCGTGGTTCCTCACCCTGCGTACTTTCTCGGGTGGTCGCGGACCTCGTGCCGCCTATGTAGTCAAGCTGTTTTCCCGCGAAATGAGCTGGGTAGCGGGACCGGCACGGCGCCCCAGACTGCCACAGACCTCCTCCAGAAAGGGGAGCTCGTTCGCTCTTTAGATAAGAAGGGGGGAGGGCGTGGGGTGGGCAACTCGCAGAGTTGTCCACGCCTTCAAGCCCGGGGGGAAGGCTTTCCCCCGGAACGCCCCAGCACGGCCGGACGCCCGGCTTAGCGGGTGCTACGACGACCGGTCCTGCTGGCTCCGCGGGACTCCTAACCGACGGCGGTCATCTTTTCCGCAGCGCGAACCAACTGGGACGGCTTCCTCTGGAGTGCTCGGGCGATTGCAGCAATCCAGTCAAGAGCGGGAGCAGTCCGTCCTCGCTCCACAAGGCTGATGTAATTGTGACCGTCCGCCAGGCTGCGGAAGCCGAGCGACTGGTTCGCCACGAGGATGGTGTCGAGCAGCAGGATGCCGCCCAAAGGGCGGAAGTCGGCGACGGGTCGTAGCGCGTCTTCTTGACCCCTGCGGCGCGACCACCATGGTGCTGCTGTTGCCCATCAGCAGGGTTGCACCATCGGGCGAAGCCCCCGCCACGAAACTGGCAGCGATCTCGCCGGCCGCGCCAGGCTTGTTCACGACGATCGTCGGGGTGGCCTTGGCCGTGGAGAGGAACTCGGCCATGGCGCGCGCGCCGATGTCGACGGCGCCCCCGGCGGCCTGCGGCACCACGATGGTGGTGACGCCCCGGGCCGCGTCTGGGCACGCGCCGGGGCGACGGCCAGCGCCGCCACCCCGGCGGCGCACGGGCGTGCGGGCATCGGATTGCAAGGCAGTTGTGATTTGCATGTGGGCATTCTGGGTGGCGCGGCCGCCAACGGAATCCGGCTTACATGAACGGGGCGTTCGGCGGACCCGAATGCAGCGCCGGGGCCGCTGCGCGCGGGCGCGCGAGCCGCCCGGCAAGGTAGCACTCATAGGAGCCGATCAGCGCCGTATCCCGACCCGCCTGCAGGGTGGCGTCGGGTACCAGGTCCAGCAGCAGCCGGCGGAACGGCTCGCCCGCGGCGCACGCCAGCAAGGCCGCGCGTGCGGCCGGCGCGATCGCTTGCCATTGCGCCAGGCGGAGCCGGCAACCGATGACGTCCAGCTTGTAGCGCACTGCCAGCGGGAGCCAGACCAGCGCGTGCACCTCGGGCGCCTCGAACTCCAGCACCCGGTCGGGCACGGCGGGGGACGGCGTCATGACACGACCTGGTAGTAGAGGTTCTGCGGATGGCGGGCCTGGGCGAAGAAGAACCAGCGCTCGGCGAGCAGTCCTGCCGACTGCACCGGCAGCGCCACCAGCCACCAGCCAGTGCCCGCGCCCAGCATCGCCATGCACACCAGCACCAGCGGCGCGGCGAATGCGAGCAGCTGGAAGCCGACGCGGGTGCGGCGCACCGCTTGCAGCGACGCCCGGTGGAAGAACTCGCGGGTGTTGAACGAGCCGCCCGTCATGCCCATGGCGCGCTGCACCAGCTGCGGGTTGTGGATACCGGTGGCGCTTTGCAGCGTGGAGCGTGGCTTCAGCGCCGCGTTGCGGCGCAATGCCAGGGCGCGGCCCAGCCATGCCGCAAGCGTCGCGGCGACGGTCCAGCCGCTCAGTGCCCCGACGAACTCGCGCTGCCCGGCCAGCACGCCGGCGGCGCCCGCCAGCACCAGCCCGGACGACAGGCCGATCAAGGTGTAGTTGACGACCGTCAGCGGATGGGCCCATTCCTGGATGAAGCGCAGGCAGGCGTAGATCATCGCCGTGCACAGCCACAGCAGCAGCGACAGGGCGATGGCGAGCACCGGCAGCACCCGGAGCACGAGCACATCGGGCGCGCCCGCCAGGGCGGCGACCGCCCACGCGCCCACCAGCCCGATGAAGGCCGGCAGCACGATCACCTCGCGCGACATCCAGGAGGTGCGCCACATCAGCGCGGCCCGCCAGGCCCGCATCCGGTGTCCCAGGTGGAAGAAGGAAGCCACCAGCGCCGCCACCAGCAGGACCGTGGCCGCTGCCAGCAAGCCCCCTACGAAGGCGCGGCCCAGGTCCGCGCCGGCCAGGCAGGCCACGGCAAGGGCCACCACCAGTCCCTGGGCGGAGCCCGCCATGGTGGTGAAGAGAATGATCGACCAGGCGGGATTCATCTCAGGCCTCCTGCGTCCCGGCGCACAGGGCCGCCAGGGTGGGCTTCAGTGCGTCGACGGTCGCCGGGCGCTCCGTGGCCGCGCTCCCGGCGCCGCGGCCGCCCGCTACCGCCGCCGTCCGCACGCGCGGCAGGTACTGGTTCGCCGGCTGCGTGCCCCATTCGGGCATCAGCTGGTAGCCGCCGCGCTCGCGGATCGCCTGCGAGACCTCGGAGTCCGGGTCCTTCACGTCGCCGAACAGCCGCGCGCCGGTCGGGCAGGCTTTCACGCAGGCCGGCTTGCGGTCCTGCGGCGGCAAGTGTTCGTCGTAGACGCGGTCGACGCAGAGCGTGCACTTGGTCATCACCTTGCGTTCCTCGTCGAACTCGCGGGCACCGTAGGGGCACGCCCAGGCGCAGTACTTGCAGCCGATGCA
>CAZUKC010000220.1:0-2928 GCA_964620375.1 uncultured Ramlibacter sp.
CCTTGCGGGTGGCCGGCGCCGGGCCAATGCCCATGATGCGCGGGGCCACGCCGGCGGTGGCCATGCCCACCACGCGGGCGCGCGGGGTGAGGCCGTGGCGTTTGGCGGCCGCTTCATTAGCCAGAATCAGGGCGCAGGCGCCATCGTTCACGCCGCTGGCGTTGCCGGCGGTGACGGTGCCGTCGGGGCGGACCACGCCCTTGAGCTTGGCCAGGGCCTCCAGGCTGGTCTCGCGCGGATGTTCGTCCTTGTCGACGATCAGCGGGTCACCCTTCTTCTGAGGGATGGTGACGGGCGTGATCTCCGCGGCCAAGTGACCCGCCTGCTGCGCCTTCACCGCATTGAGCTGTGAGCGCAGCGCCATGCGGTCCTGCGCCTCGCGCTCGATCTTGTAGTCGGTGGCGACGTTTTCGGCGGTCTCGGGCATGCTGTCCACGCCGTACATCTCTTTCATGCGCTTGTTCACGAAGCGCCAGCCGATGGTGGTGTCGTAGACCGCGTTCGCGCGAGAGTAGGCGCTTTCGGCCTTGGGCATGACAAAGGGGGCGCGGCTCATGCTCTCGACACCGCCAGCGATCATCAGCTGCGCCTCACCTGACTTGATGGCACGGGCGGCGGTGCCTACCGCGTCCAGACCCGAACCACACAAACGGTTGATCGTCGCCCCAGGGACGTCGATGGGAAGCCCCGCCAGGAGGGTCGCCATATGCGCCACGTTGCGGTTGTCTTCGCCCGCCTGGTTGGCACAGCCGAAGATCACGTCGGTGACTTGCGTCCAGTCCACATTCGGGTTGCGCGCCATCAGCGCCTTCAGGGGAATTGCGGCCAGATCGTCGGTGCGAACGCTGGACAGGGCGCCGCCGTAGCGGCCGAAGGGGGTGCGGAGGGCATCGCAGATGTAGGCGGCGGTGGAGGCGGTCATGCGGGTGTCTCTCGAAAAATTCAGGAAGAAGATTTCAGGTTGAACAGGCTGGTGGCATCCAGCTCAAGGACGGTACGGCCCTCGCCATTGCACATGCACCATGTCCACTGGACCACGCCAAGCTCGGGGCGCTTGGTCGAGCGACGCACCTCGGTCAGGGTGATGCGCAGGGTTAATACATCGCCTGGGCGCACCGGATGCGGCCAACGTACATTCGAGACGCCCGGCGAGGCAAAGGACTCGGAGCCATGCAGCACATGGTCGGCCGCCAGGCGCATGGCGATGCCGCAGGTGTGCCAGCCGCTGGCGATCAGGCCACCAAAGGGGCCCTGCCGGGCCGCTTCGGGATCGGTGTGAAACCACTGCGGGTCGTAAGCGGACGCGAACTGCAGGATCTCCGCTTCGGTAATCGTGTAGGGGCCAAGCTCGATGACCTGACCCACATGGAATTGCGCAAATTTCATGGGCCTATGGTAACGAGCCAGCCGAACGGCACTTTCGAACGGAACTCTCGAACGGAACTCTCAGTAGGTTTCCAGGTGCAGTCGCCCGTCTCGCTTGAGGGCGGTACCCACCGCGTCCCAGTTCAGGCCCGCCTGCTGCGCGATGTCCTTGAGCGCGAGCACCACGCCCTCCTCCATGGCCTTGAGGCCGCAGACGTAGAAGTAAGCGTTGGCGTCGACCAGCAGCGGCGCCAGGTCGGCGGCGCGCTCGCGCATTACGTCCTGCACGTACTTGCGTGGCTGCCCTGGCGTGCGGCTGTAGGCGAAGTGGGTATCGATGAAGTCCTTGGGCAGGCTTTGCAGCGGGCCGAAGTACGGCAGCTCCTGCTGCGTGCGCGCGCCGAAGAACAGCATCAGGCGTCCACCCTCGAACTTGCCGCTGGCACGCTGGCGGCGGCGCCACTCGGTCATGGCGCGCATGGGGGCGCTGCCGGTGCCGGTGCAGATCATCACGATGTGGCTGCGCGGGTGATTGGGCATCAGGAAGCTGGTGCCAAACGGCCCGATCACCTGCACGGTGTCGCCCACCTTCAGGTCGCACATGTAGTTGCTGGCGACGCCGCGCACCGGCTTGCCCTGGTGATCTTCCAGAACGCGCTTGATGGTCAGGGACACGTTGTTGTAGCCAGGGCGCTCGCCGTTGCGCGGGCTGGCAATGGAGTACTGGCGCGCGTGGTGCGGGCGGCCTTTTTCGTCCGTGCCGGGTGGGATGATGGCGATGGACTGGCCTTCCAGGCAGGGGAAGGGCGTCTGCCCGAAGTCCAGCACGATGTGGTGCGTGTCGTAGTCGGTGCCGACCTCGGTCACGCGCACGTTGCCGGTGACGGTGGCGGTGATGGTTTTCTCGGCGGCCTTGGGGCCGTAGAGGTTGGTGTAGGGATGGGCGGCCGAGCAGGGCGGCACCTGGGCGCCGTATTGCGCGCTGTTGAATGGCGCATTGGTCTCGGCGGTGGCGGCGACCGTCGTGGCGGTAGCAGCGGCGGGCGCCGCTTCGGCCACAGCGTCCGCAGACACGCCGACCGCGGACAGTTCCTCGGCGCTCAGTTCGGGCGGCAGCGAGTCCCAGGTGAGTTGTTCGGCGGGCGTGTAGGCGCGCACGCGCGGCATCTGACGCCAGTTGTCGATGGACCCGGTGGGGCACGGCGAGATACAGGCCATGCACAGATTGCACAGGTCGGCGTCGACGACGTAGTTGTTGTCGTCGTGCGTGATCGCCTTTTGCGGGCAGATCGATTCGCAGGTGTTGCAGCGGATGCAGATCTCGGGGTCGATCAGGTGCTGCTTGATGACGGCGGCTTGTGCTTGTTCCATGTCTCGTCTCTCCGGGATTGGTCCACCCCCGAGGCGGCTGCGCCGCCTCCCCCTCAAGGGGGCGCCTCTGGCGGACCGGCAAAGCCGGATCCGCGGCGGCCACTTGAAAGGGCCGCTTGAGCGGCCCTTGAGGTGGTCAGTTGAATCGGACGTACTCGAAATCCACCGGCTGTAGGGTGATCCCGACCACCG
>CAZUKC010000221.1:0-2907 GCA_964620375.1 uncultured Ramlibacter sp.
CGTTGGTCATCATGAAGGGCAGCTCGAAGACCTGGCTGCGCACGAAGCGGTTGGCGGAATAGCCGGCCACCGTCCACACCACGTCGGCCACGCCGTCGCGGGCCTGGTCATACAGCTGCGGGGGCGAGCCACCCAGTTGCATGGCCGGGAAGATCTGGCAGTTCAGGCGGTTGTTCGAATCCCGGGCGATGTTGTCGCACCAGGTCTTGAGCATCGTGGTGTGCTGGATCGACTGCGGGCCCAGGAAGTGGTGCACCTTCAGGGTGATGGTCTGGGCGGAGGCTGCGCCGGCCAGGAGGGCGGCGGCAGCAGCGACGGAAAGCTTCAGCGAGAACTGCATGGAATACCTCTGAAAAATAAGGTGGAGGGAGGGTACTGAGCCGATCAGGGGCAAGGAACTGGGATAACCCTGATCCCTGCGGGATCCCGCGCGGCGGGTTCGGGTCGATCCAGCCCGAACCGCCGGGCCAGCCACTCGCTGGCGCCAGGCCGCTGGCCATCGGCCAGCCGCAGGTGTTCGTCCAGGTGCCGTTCCGAAGCCGGGAGCAGCAGCCCATAGAGCTCGCGGCACAGACGGCGCGCCGCATGGCCCGCCCACTGTGCCGGCAGCAGCACCCCGGGCAGCTGCGGGTCGCGCAGCAGCAGGCGGCGGTAATCGTGGATCAAGAGGCTGCGCACCAGGAAGGCGGTGGCTGCATCCTGAGCCCCCTGCGCCTTCTTCCATTGCGCCCGCAGCTGGTCGTAGGTCTGCACGAAGCCCTGGTAGGCCGCGCCCAGTCCGTCCAGGTTCCAGGCGCGGTGGACCAGGTCGGCGTCATTGCCCGAATCCGGCAAGCCCGGGTTGGACGCGATCAGCGGCAGCAGTCGGGGCAAGACCGGCCCCAAGGCTTGCCCCGCCAGCGAATCGAACACCGCCGAGAGGTCCGCACTGGGGTGCACGAAGCAGTCCTGCCCCAGCTCGCCAAAGCCGTGCCAGAACAGGGCCCGCCGCAACCGCTCGCGCGTCTCGGTCGCGAGCGTGCCGGTGACGGTGATCAGGCGCCAGCGCTGGTCCCAGGGCGGCGGCTCGGGCGCGTAGATCTGCTGCGAGGCCTGCACAAAGCGACGCTGGCCCGCGGTCGTGAGCCGATAGTCGGCGCGACGGCCCTGGGCCACCGCCTCCAGCCAGTCGTCCTGGGCCAGCCGGAAGACGGCGGTGCGTACCAGGCGGTCGTTCAGCCCCAACGGCGCCAGCAGGCTGATCAAGCTGCCCAGCCAGATCGCGCCGCCGCGTGGCAGCACCCCGTCACCGAAGACAGTGACGATGACCGAACCCGCCTGCCCGCGTCCCTGCGCCTTGAAACGCTCGAGGCGCTCGCGGCTCGGACAGGCCTCGCCCTTCTTCATGCCTTAGCGCTCGTCATAACTGAGCACCACCTGGGGCGTGAGCGCTCGGGCCTGGCAACTGAGCACGAAGCCCTTGGCCATTTCGTCGGCCTGCAGGGTGAAGTTGCGGTCCATGCTCACTTCGCCTTGAATCACCTTGCAGCGGCAGGTGCAGCAGACCCCGGCCTTGCAGGAATACGGCAGGTCCAGGCCGGCGTCGAGCGCGGCATCGAGCAGGAACTGCTTGGGCCCCACCGCGATCTCGTGGGCCTTGCCATCGAGCATGACGGTCAAAGCGACCGGCGGCTGGCCGCCCACCTGTCGCGGTGGTGGCGCGTGGGCCGCGTCGGTATCGGCCTGCACCTTGGCCGCCTGGCTGTCGCTGGTGGTGAAGCGCTCGCTGCGAATACGCGATTCGGGCACACCCAGATCGCGCAGGGCGGTCTCGGTGGCCTCGATCATGGCCTGCGGCCCACAGATGAAGACCTCGTCCATGCTGGCCGCCGGCAGCAGCGCGGCGACGATGGCGCGCACCTTGTCGCCGTCGATGCGCCCCTGCAGCAGGTCCACCTCCTGGGCCTGGCGCGAGAGCACATGGATCATGGTGAAGCGGTCGGCGTAGCGGTCCTTGAGGTCCTGCAGGGCCTCGTTGAACATGATGCTGCCCATGCGGCGGTTGCCGTAGACCAGGGTGAACTTGCTGTGCGGCTGTTCCTCGAGCGTGGTGGCAGCGATGGACAGGATGGGGGTGATGCCCGAACCAGCGGCAAAACCCACGCGGTGCAGGGCGCGCGGACGCTGCACGGAAAAGCGCCCCTCGGGCGGCATGACCGCCAGCCTGTCGCCCGCGCGCAAGTGCGTGGCCGCCCAGTTCGAGAACAGGCCGCCTTGCACCGGCCGGATGCCGACCTCGATCTCGCCCTGCGCCTTCAGCCGGCTGCGCGGGCTGCTGATGGAATAGGTGCGACGCACGTCCTGCCCCTCGATGCGCGCGCGCAGCGTCAGGAACTGCCCGGGCTCGAAGTGGAAGGCCTCGCGCTGCGCGGGCGGAATGTCCAGGGTGATGGCGACCGCGCCCGCCGCCTCGGGCGCAACGCGCTTGATCGACAGGTCATGGAAACGGGGCAGGGTCTGGGCCATGGGCTCAAAGGGGCTTGAAGTAGTCGAAGGGCTCGCGGCAGGCCAGGCAGCGGTACTGGGCCTTGCAGGCGGTCCAGCCGAACTGCGCCACCTGCACCGTCTCCTGGGCGCCGCAGCGCGGGCAGGCCACGCGGTCGGGGGTGGTGGCACGCGGGAGAAAGCGCAGCACGCGCTCGGATGCGGATGCAGGCGCCGGCGACGCACCCTCGCCCGCCCCGACGGCGCCGACCCGCGCCACCGGCGGTGCGATGCCGTACTCGCGCAGCTTGCGCCGGCCCGCGGCGGACATCCAGTCGGTGCTCCAGGCCGGCGCCAGCTGCGTGCGCACCTGCACCGACAGGCCTGCTGCCGCCATCGCAGCCACGATGTCATCGGCCATCTGCTCCATCGCGGGGCAACCGC
>CAZUKC010000222.1:0-2875 GCA_964620375.1 uncultured Ramlibacter sp.
CATCGCTTGACGCCAAGATGGACTTCTTCACGGTGATGCGGAAGACCTCCTCCTGTGCGGGCGTGGGGGCGACAGCTTCTGCGGCCGCGCCAAATGCCCACAGCCAGCACAACGAGAAGAGTAGGGAAACGGCAGGTCTCTTCATGGCGCACCTCTGAGCAGATCGATTAGGAACGACATGTGCGAACGTTGGCACTCATTGACGTTGACGGAAACGGGGATATCCCTGCAGCAGTGAGGGCATGAGTCGCCAAGAGTGAGTGCACCGGGAATTCGACCAGTGGACGGGTTGATTGGGTCCGCCCGAAACCCTGGACTGGAAACGCCGGGCTCAGGCTGAAGTCTTGCTTCAAGACCTGATCGGCTTCAGCAGCCGCGACCGGGTGTTTGGCCTCTGGACAAGGGCTAGACATTGCAGTTCGAATCGACTCTCCACCCGTTCGACAGGAGTTCCGACCCCATGCCCACCTATGTTGTCACCGCGCCCACGGGCCGTCTGTCTCCTACGCAGAAGGAGCAGCTGGCGGCCCGCATCACCGAGATCCACTGCAGCCGAACCGGCGCTCCGGCCTACTTTGCGCAGGTCCTGTTCACCGACGTCACGCCCGGCAACTACTTTCTGGGCGGCAAGCCCCTGAGGGATGACAACATCTTCGTGCATGGTCAAATCCGCGCCGGCCGAGGACCTGAGATCAAGGAACCGATGATCCTGGACCTGATGAATGCCACGGCGCAGATTGCCCAGACGGACGCCAGCCATGTGCAGGTGTACATCGTGGATGTACCGGCGCGGCAGATCGCGGAATGGGGCCAGCTGCTGCCGCTGCCGGGCGAGGAAGCCGCCTGGGATGCGGCCATTCCGCCGGCCGTCAAGGAGCGGATGAAGCGCCTGACGGCCTGATGCGTGCCACCCGGCCGCGTTTGTGATTCCAATGCCTTTGCTGATGCCATGACGCCTTTCCGCCCTGCTCTGCGCCCTGCCCTGCGCCCTCTGGCGACCGCCGTGCTGAGCCTGACGCTCGCCGCTTCCGCCTGGGCCCTGGACGACGACTTCGACAGCGACAACCCGCCCGCGGCGGCAGCCGCCGGCGGCGCCACCGCGGCGAGAAGCGACCCCCGCTACGTCTGGGACCTGTCGACGCTGTTCAAGGACGACGCGGCCTGGGAAGCCGAGCGCGTGGCGCTGCTGGCCGAGGCCCCTCAGTTGGCAGCGCTGCGTGAGGGCTTCGGCCGCGACGCGGCCAGCCTGCGCGCGGCGCTGGACCGGCTGTCGGCCGTGAATCAGCGCCTGCGCCGCCTCTGGACCTACGCCAGCGCCCAGGCCAGCACCGACAACCGCAACCCGCGCAACCAGGAGCGCAGCGGCCAGGCCCGCGCCCTGGGCGGACAGCTCAGCAGCGCCACGGCCTGGGTGGACGGCGCCATCCGCGCATTGGGCGCCGAGCGCATCGAGGCGTTCCTGCGCGCCGAACCGGGGCTGGCCAGGCATCGCGTGCGGCTGCAGGAAGCACAGCGACTGGCGCGCCACCAGCTCACGCCCGAGGCTGAAACGGCACTGGCGGCGCTGGCGCCGACGATGGGCGCGACCACACAAATCCGCACGCTGCTCGTCACCACCGACATCGATTGGCCCACGATCACCGTGGACGGCCAACCGGTGCGCGTGGACGACATCGGCTACCAGCGCCTGCGCACACACCCGGACCGCACGGTGCGGCAGCAGGCCTTCGACGCCTTCTTCAAGACCTATGCGCGCTTCCAGGGCAGCCTGGGCGCTGCGCTGGCGCAGCGTGTGGAGCTGGGCGTGGCCAATGCCCGGCTGCGCCAGCATGCCAGCGCCGTGGCCGCAAGCCTGGCGGCCGACGCCATTCCCGAGAGCGTGTACCGCACGCTGGTGACCGAAACGAACAAGGCGCTGCCCACGCTGCACCGCTACCTCAAGTTGCGGCAGCGCCTGCTGAAACTGCCTGACCTGGCCTATCACGACATCTACCCCGACATCGTCAAGCCACCGCGCCGCTACACGCCGGAGGACGCCGCCGAATTGACGCTGGCCTCGGTGGCGCCGCTGGGTGCGGCTTACCAGAAGCAGTTGCGCGAGGCACTGGGCGCGCGCACCATGCACGTGTACCCGGCACCAGGCAAGAGCTCAGGGGCCTACCAGAGTGGCATCTACGGCCAGGTGCCGCTGATCTTCCTGAACCATCAGGAAACCTTCGCCAGCGTCAGCACCTACACGCACGAATGGGGCCACGGGATGCACACGCTGCTGGCCAACGGCGCACAACCCTTCGAGACTGCAGGCTACCCGCTGTTCCTGGCCGAGATCGCGGCCTTCACGCACGAGTTATTGCTGGCCGACCACATGCAGAAGACGGCCAAGACGCGCGAGGAGCGCATCTTCTACCTCGGTGAGGCCATCGAGCGCATCCGCGGCGCGTTCTTCCGCCAGGCCATGTTCGCCGAGTTCGAGCTGGCCACGCACGACGCCGTGCAGCGCGGCGAGGCGCTGTCGGGTACGCGCATGACGCGCCAGTTCTGCGAGCTGCTGCGCAAGTACCACGGCGCCGATGCCGGTGTGACACACATCGACCCGGTGGTGTGCACCGAGTGGGCCTTCATTCCGCACTTCCACCGGCCTTTCTACGTCTACCAGTACGCCACCAGCATGGCCGCGGCCACG
This sequence comes from uncultured Ramlibacter sp., assembly GCA_964620375.1. Lineage (GTDB taxonomy): Bacteria > Pseudomonadota > Gammaproteobacteria > Burkholderiales > Burkholderiaceae_C > Ramlibacter. The sequence goes on from CAZUKC010000222.1 coordinate 2,684, forward strand.
CACTTCTCACAGCAGCTGCTCACCGGCTCGGACGCTGCTCGCAACACCTACCTGGGCATCCTGCGCTCGGGCGGCTCGCGCCACCCGGTGCCGCTGCTGAAGGATGCCGGGCTGGACATGGACAGCCCGCGGCCGTACCAGGCGCTGGTGCGCCACATGGAGCGGCTGATGGACGAGCTGGAGGCCCTGCTG
>CAZUKC010000223.1:0-2864 GCA_964620375.1 uncultured Ramlibacter sp.
CCTCGGTGACGGGCAGGCCTTCACCCTCCAGCAGCTTGGCGGTGCCGCCGGTGGACAGCAGGCCCACGCCCAGGCCGTGCAGGGCGCGGGCAAGCTCGACGATCCCGGTCTTGTCGGAGACGGAAAGGAGTGCGTTCATGGTGGAGGTCATTTCAGGAGCCGGTGCTCCATGAGTTTCTTGCGCAGGGTGTTGCGGTTCAGGCCCAGCCACTCGGCGGCGCGCGACTGGTTCTGGTCGGCCTTGGCCATCACCACTTCCAGCAGCGGCTTTTCGACGGCCTTGACCAACATGTCATAGAGGCCGTCGGGCTCGGTACCGCGCAGGTCGCGGAAATAGCCTTCGATGCTGGTTCGCACGCATTCTTCGATGTGCTTTTTGCTCACGCGCCCTCCGCGCTGATGCGATCGTGTGGTTCGGTGTCACCGTAGGTGCCCTGCGACGCGACCTGGGGGAGGCGGTCGCCAGCGTCGGCGAGCTGGTCAAAAAAATCCGCCACCGCCTGCCACTGGGTCTGGCAGTCTTCCAGGGCGTTCATGCGTTCGCGAAAGGCTTCGCCTCCTGGCAGGTCACGCACGTACCAACCAATATGCTTGCGCGCGCTGCGCACACCGGTGTACTGGCCGTACAAGGCATAGTGGTCTTGCAGGTGATCGAGCAGCAGGCGCCGCACCTCGGCCACCAGCGGCGGGGCCAGGTGGGTGCCGGTGGCCAGAAAGTGGCCGATCTCTCGGAAGATCCAGGGCCGGCCCTGTGCGGCGCGGCCGATCATGACCGCATCCGCGCCGGTGTAAGCCAGCACGTCACGGGCCTTCTGCGGGGAGTCGATGTCGCCGTTGGCGACGACAGGCACCTTCACGGCGGCCTTGACCGCAGTGACGGTGTCGTATTCAGCCTGGCCGGTGTAGCCCTGCTCGCGGGTGCGGCCATGCACGGTGAGCATCTGGATGCCCTCGCTCTCGAAGGCGCGCGCCAGCGTGAGGGCGTTGCGGTGGGCGGCACACCAGCCGGTGCGCATCTTGAGCGTGACCGGTACGCCGTGCGGCTCGCAGGCCTGGACCACCGCGCGGGCGATGGCAACAGCCAGGGTCTCGTCCTGCATCAGCGCGGAGCCGGCCCACTTGTTGCACACCTTCTTGGCGGGGCAGCCCATATTGATGTCGATGATCTGCGCGCCGCGCTCGACGTTGTAGAGGGCGGCCTCGGCCATCATCGCGGCGTCGGTCCCGGCGATCTGCACCGCAATCGGGCCGGGCTCACCGGTGTGATCGGCGCGCCGCGAAGTCTTGAGGGTGTGCCAGAGATCGCGGCGAGAAGTGACCATCTCGCTGACCGCATAGCCCGCCCCGAGACGGCGGCACAACTGCCGGAAAGGGCGGTCGGTCACGCCCGCCATCGGCGCGACGAACAGGTTGTTCGTCAGGACATGCGGTCCGATCTTCATGGGACGGGGGGGGGGAAGGGGTAGCAGGGCTTGCTGAAAAATGAGGCACGATTGTAGTGGCTGGTCAACCCTGGCACGCGCGGGTATTCACGGGGCCTGCCTATACTCGATCGGGATGGACGCCTGGCTGCACTCCCTGCTCTCGCTCCTGGCCCTGCCCGAGTACGGCCTGGGCACGCTGTTCGTGATCGCCTTCCTCTCGGCCACCCTGCTGCCGATGGGATCAGAGCCGGCCCTGTTCGGGCTGGTCAAGCTCAATCCAGACCTGCTGTGGCCGGCGATCGTGGTGGCCACCCTGGGCAATACGCTGGGCGGCATGCTCGATTGGTGGCTGGGATACGGCACGCGCCACGCGGTGGACAAGTGGAAAGATTCGCCGGTGCACGTGCGCGCGCTCGAATGGCTCAATCGCCTGGGGCCCAAGGCCTGTTTGCTGTCGTGGCTGCCCCTGGTGGGTGATCCGCTGTGCGCCGTGGCGGGCTGGCTGCGCATGCCGTTCTGGCCCTGCGCGCTGTACATGTTGGTCGGCAAGCTGGCCCGCTACGTGGTGATGACGCTCGCACTGCTGTACGTCTTTCCAGGTGGCATTCCTGGTTTCACGCGCTGACACGCCCTGCGGCCGATGCCGCCCGCGTATCGATCAGACGTTGAACAGGAAGTTCATCACGTCGCCGTCCTTGACGACGTACTCCTTGCCTTCGCTGCGCATCTTGCCGGCGTCCTTGGCGCCCGTCTCGCCCTTGAACTGGAGGTAGTCGTCGAAGGCAATGGTCTGGGCGCGGATGAAGCCGCGCTCGAAGTCGCCGTGGATCACGCCAGCGGCCTGCGGCGCGGTGTCGCCGATGCGGATGGTCCAGGCGCGCACTTCCTTCTCGCCCGCGGTGAAATAGGTCTGCAGGCCCAGCAGCTTGAAGGCGGCACGGATCAGGCGATTGAGGCCAGGCTCGCTCTGACCGATCTCGGCCAGGAACAGGGCCTTGTCCTCGTCGCTCATGTCGGCCATGTCGGCTTCCATCTTGGCGCAGATCGGCACCACCGGCGCGTTCTGCGCAGCGGCGTACTCGCGCAGGCGATCGAGCAGGGGGTTGTTCTCGAAGCCGTCTTCGCTCACGTTGCCCACGAACATCGCGCGCTTGGCCGTGATCAGGCACAGGGGTTTGAGCAGGGCGCGCGCTTCGTCGGACAGGTCCAGGGTGCGCACGGGCTTGCCCTGATCGAGCACCGCCTGCACCTGAGTGAGGATCTGCACCAGCTGGGCGGCTTCTTTGTCGTTGCCGCTCTTGGCGGCCTTGGTGTAGCGCTGCAGGGCCTTTTCCACGGTGCCCAGGTCGGCCAGACACAACTCGGTCTGGATCACTTCGATGTCGGCAATGGGGTCGACCTTGCCGGCCACGTGAATGACGTTAGGGTCTTCGAAGCAGC
>CAZUKC010000224.1:0-2809 GCA_964620375.1 uncultured Ramlibacter sp.
GCGCTTTGACCATGATGTCCAAGCGCGTTTCGACCAACTGGGACAATAGAGCCCTCCATGGCACTGCTGCAGATTTCCGAACCCGGCCAGGCGCCCGATCCGCACCAGCGACGTATCGCGGTGGGCATTGACCTGGGCACGACCCATTCCCTGGTGGCGGCCGTGCGCCACGGGGTGGCCGAGTGCCTGCCGGACGCGCAGGGGAGGGTGCTCCTGCCCTCGGTCGTGCGTTACCTTGAAAATGGCGGACGACAGATCGGACATGAGGCCCACGCGGCGCAGGCCCAGGACCCGCAGAACACCATTGCCTCGGTCAAGCGCTTCATGGGTCGGGGCCTGGCCGACATCGCCAACCGCGACAAGCTTCCGTATCGCTTTATCGACCAGCCCGGTATGGTGTCACTGGACACCCGCGACGGTGCCAAGAGCCCGGTGCAGGTGAGTGCCGAGATCCTGGCCACACTGCGTTACCGCGCCGAGGACAGTTTCGACGACGACCTGTATGGCGCGGTGATCACCGTGCCCGCCTATTTCGATGACGCCCAGCGTCAGGCCACCAAGGATGCCGCGCAGCTGGCGGGCCTGAATGTGCTGCGCCTGATCAACGAGCCCACAGCCGCCGCCATCGCCTACGGCCTGGACAACGGCAGTGAGGGCGTCTATGCGGTCTACGACCTGGGAGGCGGTACCTTCGATATCTCCATCCTGCGCCTGACCCGCGGGGTGTTCGAGGTTCTGGCCACCGGCGGCGACTCGGCACTGGGAGGCGACGACTACGATCGTGCGCTGGCCGAGGTGATGTGTGCGCGCGCGGGTGTGCAGATCACGACGCCCGAGGACAAGGCTGCGATCCAGATGGCGGCGCGCCGCGCCAAGGAGGCGCTGTCGACGCAGACCACGGTCTCGGTGCCGGTACGGGCGGGCGAGCGCGAGGTGACGGTCACCGTGACCCGCGAGGAATTCGAGGCCGCCACCTCTGACCTCACGGCCCGCACCCTGTCTGCCGTGCGCAAGGCCCTGCGTGACGCCAAGCTCACGCGCGAGGCGGTGCAGGGCGTGGTGATGGTGGGCGGCTCGACCCGCATGCCCCAAGTGCAGCGCGCGGTGGGCGAGTTCTTCGGCCGCGAGCCCCTGAACAACCTGAACCCCGACGAAGTCGTGGCCTTGGGCGCTGCGATCCAGGCCAACCAGCTGGCGGGCAATGACGCCAGCGGTGACCTGTTGTTGCTCGATGTGATTCCCCTGTCCCTGGGGATCGAGACCATGGGCGGCCTGGTGGAGCGCATCGTTCACCGCAACGAGACCATCCCCACCGCCAAGGCGCAGGACTTCACCACCTACCAAGACGGTCAGACCGCCCTGGCGCTGCACGTGGTGCAGGGCGAGCGCGACCTGGTGGCCGACTGCCGCAGCCTGGCACGCTTCGAGCTTCGCGGCATCCCTCCGATGACGGCGGGCGCGGCCCGTATACGCGTGACCTTCACGGTGGATGCCGACGGGCTCCTGTCCGTCAGCGCGCGCGAGCAAACCAGCGGCGTCGAGGCACGCATTGACGTCAAGCCGTCCTACGGCCTGAGCGATGAACAGGTGGCCAAGATGCTGCAAGACAGCTTCGCCACGGCCGAACAGGACATCCGTTCGCGGGCGCTGGTAGAGGCGCGCGTGGACGGCGATCGCCTGCTGCTGGCAACGCGCAGTGCCTTGGCTGCCGACGGCGAGCTGCTGGCGCCCGATGAACGCGCGCGCATCGACGCGGCGATCGACCACCTGGCCCAGTCCGTTCGCGAGGCTGTTGATGCCGCCACCATCGAAGCCGCGAGCGAGGCCCTGGCCAAGGCTACCGAGGGTTTTGCCGCCGAGCGTATGAACCACAGCATCCAGAAGGCATTGGCCGGCCGCAACGTGGAGAACCTCTGACATGGCCATCATCAAGATCCTGCCCCACCCCGAGTACTGCCCGCAGGGCGCGCAAATCCAGGCCAGCGCCGGCACCACGATCTGCGAAGCGCTCCTGGACAACGACATCAACATCGAGCACGCCTGCGACATGAGCTGCGCCTGCACCACCTGTCACGTGATCGTGCGCGAGGGCTTCAACTCCCTCAACGAGATGGACGAGAGCGAGGAAGACATGCTCGATCGGGCCTGGGGCCTGGAGCCCAATTCGCGCCTGTCTTGCCAGGCCATCGTGGACCACCAGGACCTGGTGGTGGAGATTCCGAAGTACTCCATCAACCACGCCAAGGAAAACCACTAGGGGCCCTAGAATCGCGCGATGCGACAAATTGTCCTTGACACCGAAACCACCGGCCTGTCTGCCGAGACCGGTGATCGCATCATCGAGATCGGCTGCGTGGAGCTGGTGGCCCGCAAGCTCACGGGCAACAACAAGCACTTCTATCTGAACCCCGACCGGGACAGCCACGAAGACGCCCTCAAGGTTCACGGCATCACCCGCGAGTTCCTGCAGGACAAGCCGCGCTTCGAGGCTATCGTCGACGAGCTCCTGGCCTACCTGGAAGGCGCGGAACTGATCATCCACAACGCGCCCTTCGACATCGGCTTCCTGGACAAGGAGCTCGAGCGCGTAGGCAAGCCGCCGCTGCACACCGTGATCGGGAGCGTCATTGACACGGTGGTCATGGCCAAGGAGATGTTCCCGGGCAAGCGCAATAGCCTGGACGCGCTGTGCGACCGCCTGGGCGTAGACAACTCCGGTCGTACCCTGCACGGGGCGCTGCTCGACGCCGAACTCCTGGCCGATGTCTACATCAACCTCACCCGCGGCCAGGACGCCCTCCTGATCGAC
>CAZUKC010000225.1:0-2789 GCA_964620375.1 uncultured Ramlibacter sp.
CGCTCCATGCCGGGGCCACGGGGGCGGGCGCCCACCAGGAGGGCGTAGTCGGTGTCCTTGAAGGCGGTCATGGGGTCGCTGTGGGCCTCCATGCCGGCCAGCAGCGGGAACGCGCAGTCTTCGAGTTCCATCATCACGCCCTTGAGGGCCTTCTGCGCCTTCTCGTCGGGGATCTCCAGCAGCTGCAGGATCACCGGCTGGTCCTTGCCCAACATCTCACCGGAGGCGATACGAAACAACAGGGCGTAACCAATCTGGCCGGCGGCGCCGGTGACGGCGACGCGGACGGGCTTTTTGCTCATGGAAATTCTCCGAGTGATGGGGGTGATGGGGTGTCGTGTTTCGGCGCCAGGCCGATCGCACAAGGACGGCCCGCGACAGCCTTCGAGTGTAGCGCCGAAACCGCTCTGACTCAATTTGTCTTATGTCTTATATAAGATATGATTGGCTGACTTTCTGGATCGCTGATGGCCACGACCTCCAATCCCCACGCCGACGCCGCGGCCACCCCGTCGGAAGCCGGCACGCCAGCGTTCAGCCCCCTGTACCAGCAGATCAAGGGCCTGATCCTGCAAAGCCTGCAGGCCGGCGAGTGGAAGCCCGGCGAGGCCATCCCCAGCGAGATGGAGCTGGCCGCCCGCTTTCGCGTGAGCCAGGGCACGGTGCGCAAAGCCATCGACGAACTCGCCGCTGGCAATTTGGTGGTTCGGCGCCAGGGCAAGGGCACCTTCGTGGCAACCCACGCCGAGCAGCACGTGCAGTACCGCTTCCTGCGCCTGAAGCCCGACTCCGGCGAGGAATCCAGCGAGGGCCCGGCCCAGCGCACCATCCTGGAGTGCCGCCGTCTGCGCGCCACCGCCGACCTCGCCCGCCTGCTGGCCCTGCGCTCGGGTGACGCCCTGATCCAGGTTCGGCGGGTACTGGCCTTTGGCGGTGTCCCCACGATCCTGGAGGACATCTGGCTGCCCGGCGCCCCGTTCAAGGGCCTGTCCGCCGAGCGGCTGGACGACTGGCGCGGACCGACCTACGCCCTGTTCGAGAACGAATTCGGCGTGCGCATGGTGCGCGCCCAGGAAAAGATCCGCGCCGTCGCCGCCGACCCGCAACAGGCCGCCCTGCTACAGATCCCGGCCGGCAGCCCGCTGCTGTCAGTCGAACGTGTTGCCTACACCTACAACGACGTGCCAATGGAGCTGCGCCGGGGCCTGTATCTCACTGCCACACACCACTATCGCAACGAACTGAATTGATGCCCGGTCTGATGGCCATTGCCCACGCGGCCCACGTGTCCTTTCGGGGCTGAAGGTTCCGCGTCAGCTTGTGGCATTGAAATAGAATCCGCCGCTGCCACGCCAGCCCCTCGTACGCACCACGAAAAACTACTTGCGACATGACCGAATCCGCCCCCAAACGGCCCGAGTTCCGCAACATCAACGCCCTGACGGACCTGCCCTCCTACCGCCTGCCAGCCGCAGGCATCGTGTCCATCCTGCATCGCATCAGCGGCGTGCTGATGTTCCTGCTGATGCCCTTCATCATCTGGATGTTCGACACCTCGGTCTCCTCTGAAATCTCGTTCGCCCGCTTCACCTCGGCGTTCAACAACGGCATCGGCTTCGTGCCGGGCTTCCTGGTCAAGCTGGTCGCCCTCGCCCTGATCTGGGCCTACCTGCACCACTTCATCGCCGGCGTGCGCCACGTCTGGATGGACATGAGCCACGCCGCCGTCAGCAAGGCGCGCGGCGCCGCTTCGGCCAAGGTCGTCCTGGCTTCCAGCCTGGTCCTCACCGTGGTCCTGGGCGCCAAGCTGTTCGGCCTTTACTGAAAAGTTATTCGCAGGAGCAACCCGAATGTCCGTGAATTACGGCTCCAAGCGCGTCGTCAGTGGCGCCCACTACGGCCTGCGTGACTGGCTCGCCCAGCGCGTCACCGCTGTCCTGATGGCCCTCTTCACCCTGGCCGTCCTGGCCCAGGTGATCTTCTCCCGTGGCCCCGTCGGCTACGACCAGTGGGCCGGCATCTTTGCCAGCCAGTGGATGAAGGTCCTGACCTTCTCCGTCATCGTGGCCCTGATCTACCACGTGTGGGTGGGCATCCGCGACGTCTTCATGGACTACATCAAGCCGGTGGGCGTGCGCCTGGCCCTGCAGATCTTCTCCATCGTCTGGCTGGTCGGCTGCGCCGGCTGGGCCATCCAGGTGCTGTGGCGCCTGTGACCCGGAGATCCCGAGAATGACCTACACCTCCAAGAACATCACCAAGCGCAAGTTTGACGTCGTCATCGTCGGGGCCGGCGGCTCCGGCATGCGTGCCTCTCTGCAACTGTCGCGGGCTGGCCTGAACGTCGCCGTCCTGTCCAAGGTCTTTCCCACCCGCTCGCACACCGTGGCGGCGCAGGGTGGCATCGGCGCGGCGCTCGGCAACATGTCCGAAGACACCTGGCACTACCACTTCTACGACACCGTCAAGGGCTCCGACTGGCTGGGCGACCAGGATGCCATCGAATTCATGTGCCGCGAGGCGCCCAAGGTCGTCTACGACCTCGAGCACATGGGCATGCCCTTTGACCGCAACCCCGACGGCACCATCTACCAGCGGCCGTTTGGTGGCCACACCGCCAACTATGGCGAAAAGCCGGTGCAGCGCGCCTGTGCAGCGGCCGACCGCACCGGTCATGCCATGCTGCACACGCTCTACCAGCAAAACGTCAAGGCCAAGACCAGCTTCTTCGTCGAGTGGATGGCGCTGGACCTGATTCGCGACGCCGACGGCGACGTGGTGGGCGTCAC
>CAZUKC010000226.1:0-2166 GCA_964620375.1 uncultured Ramlibacter sp.
CGCTTCATGCCCTCGGCGATCGCGCCGCTGGAGACCATGATCACCTCGCGGCCCTGTCCAGCCAGGGCCGCGAGCTGGCGGCACCATTGGCCAATGGCCGCCTCGTCCAGGCCGCGGCCTTCGTTCGTGACCAGACTGGAGCCGACCTTGACGACGATACGACGCGCGGCGCGTAGCAGCTGCGCGCCTTCGGCACTGAAGACGGAAGAGGCGGTCATTCGGGCGCTTGGTCTGCGAGACGGGGATCGAAACGGGGATCGACCTCGACGGGCGGCTGTTCGGCCACCTGCTGGGCCCTCACATGCTCGTATACCGCGCGGATCAGGTCTTCGCAGCCCTCGCGCGTGAGCGCCGAGATCTGGAACACCGGGCCCTTGTACTTGAAGCGCTTGATGAAGTCGCGCACGCGCGCCTCCCGCTCGCCCGCGGGTAGCATGTCCACCTTGTTCAGGACCAGCCAGCGCGGCTTGTCGTACAGGGCCTTGTCGTATTTCTTGAGCTCCAGCACGATGGCCTTGGCCTGCGCGACCGGATCGACGCCTTCATCGAAGGGCGCGATGTCCACCAGGTGCAGCAGCAGGCGCGTGCGTTGCAGGTGGCGCAGGAACTGATGGCCCAGGCCTGCGCCCTCGGCCGCGCCCTCGATCAGGCCTGGCACGTCGGCCACCACGAAGCTCTGCTCCGGCCCCACCCGCACCACGCCCAGATTGGGGTGCAGGGTGGTGAAAGGGTAATCGGCGATCTTGGGCCGTGCGTTAGAGACCGCAGCGATCAGGGTGGACTTGCCCGCATTGGGCATACCCAGCAGGCCTACGTCGGCCAGCACCTTGAGTTCGAGCTTGAGGCTCTTGCGCTCGCCGGGCCAGCCGGGCGTCTTCTGGCGCGGGGCGCGGTTGATCGCGCTCTTGAACCGCATGTTGCCAAAGCCCCCGTCGCCGCCCTTGGCGATGGTGATCACCTCGCCGGGCGTGAGCATCTCGTACAGCACCTCACCGGTCTCGGCGTCCGAGATGATGGTGCCCACCGGCATCTTCAGGGTGATGTCGTCGCCCGCAGCGCCGAACATGTCCGAGCCCATGCCGTGCTCGCCGCGCTTGGCTTCGTGACGTCGCGAATAGCGGTAGTCGACGAGCGTGTTGAGGTTCGGGTCGGCCACGGCATACACATGGCCGCCGCGCCCGCCATCGCCCCCGTTGGGTCCGCCGAATTCCTTGTACTTCTCGTGGCGGAACGACACGCAGCCGTTCCCGCCATCGCCCGCGGCGATGTCGATGTAGGCTTCGTCGACGAATTTCATGGTTTTATTCTAGGCAGGGCACCAACAAAAAAGCCCTGCGCAAAGGACGCAGGGCTTTCGTGCCGGAAAGCCTCGAGGGTCAGGCCGGGGTGACGCTGACCGTCTGCTTGTTCAGGCTGCCCTTGACCGCGAAGGAGACGTGACCGTCCACCAGCGCGAACAGGGTGTGGTCCTTGCCCACGCCGACGTTGGTGCCGGGGTGGAACTTGGTGCCACGCTGGCGCACGATGATCGAGCCTGCGCTGATCAACTCGCCGCCGAAGGCCTTCACACCGAGCATCTTGGGCTTGGAATCACGCCCGTTTCGCGTAGAGCCGCCGCCTTTTTTCTGTGCCATGTCCGTTGCTCCTTAGCCGGCGATCGCGCCGATTTGCAGTTCGGTGAACTGCTGGCGATGGCCCTGGCGTTTCTGGTAGTGCTTACGACGACGCATCTTGAAGATGCGCACCTTGTCGTGCTTGCCGTGCGCCACGACCGTGGCTTTGACAGTGGCGCCGGACACCAGGGGCGTTCCGACCTTGAGGCTGCTGCCGTCGCCGACTGCGAGCACCTGGTCGATCACGATTTCCTGGCCTACGTCCGCAGCAATCTGTTCTACTTTAATTTTTTCGCCGGAAGCAACGCGATACTGCTTGCCACCGGTTTTTATGACCGCGTACATGAAAGACCTCTTGGGATGGATCACCCTCCGGACGGATTTCCGAGAGAGCCCAAGACTATAGCATAGTTAGGCATTACTGCCCCGCTAGGCGAAAGCGCCCCGTTCGCGGGCGGGCGCGCCCTGCCGGCCCCGCCCGCCCCCCCCCGCCCCCCCGAGAAACCGGCGGGGGGCTCCCTATAATCGCGGGCTACCCCGCCTCCGACCTCGC
>CAZUKC010000226.1:2176-2778 GCA_964620375.1 uncultured Ramlibacter sp.
CCCCGTTCGCGGGCGGGCGCGCCCTGCCGGCCCCGCCCGCCCCCCCGAGAAACCGGCGGGGGCTCCCTATAATCTCGGGTTACCCCGCCTCCGACCTCACGCCCCCGACCCCGGGCCTGCCTTGACCGACCCTGCCGCCTCCGCCGCCTCGAGCCTCGCCCTGATCGCTGGCGACATGCGCGAGGTCGACGCCGTCATCACGCAGCGGCTGGATTCGGGCGTCCCCCTGGTGGGTCAGGTGGCCCGCTACATCATCTCCGCCGGGGGCAAGCGCCTGCGGCCCGCCCTGCTGCTGCTCGTCTCGGGAGCCCTGGGCTACCAGGGGGCCCAGCGCTTCAACCTCGCGGCGGTGGTCGAATTCATCCACACCGCCACCCTCCTGCACGACGACGTGGTGGACGGCTCCACGCTGCGACGTGGCCGCGCCACCGCCAACGAGAGCTTCGGCAATCCGGCCAGCGTCCTGGTCGGCGACTTCCTCTACTCCCGCGCTTTTCAGATGATGCTGGACGCGCGCGACATGCGCGTGATGGAAATCCTGGCCGAAGCCACCAACGTGATCGCCGAGGGCGAGGTGCTGCAGCTGATGAACATGCACGACG
>CAZUKC010000227.1:0-2747 GCA_964620375.1 uncultured Ramlibacter sp.
GACCTTGTCCTGGTCGATCAGCTGCTTGGCCTTTTCGGCGAACAGCGGCCAGTTGGAGGCCGGGTCGACCACCACGGGTTCGAGCTTCTTGCCCAGCACGCCGCCCTTGGCGTTGATTTCATCGATGGCCATGAGGGCCGTGTCTTTCAACACGGTTTCCGAAATGGCCATCGTGCCCGAGAGGCTGTGGAGGATACCGACCTTGATGGTGTTGCCCGATTGGGCATGGACGGCCGACACGCTGGCCAGCGCGCCCAGCGCGGTGGCAACAGACAGGGCCTTGAGGGTGAAGCGACGTTGCATGAGTACTCCTGAGGGTGTGGACGAACGAGGGCAGCAAAACCTTGACCTCGATGAGGGCATCGCAAGAAGCGGGCCCGGTCCGGGGGTACCCGCTGGCTGACTGATAATCCCGCGCCATGAATGCGACCCGCCCGGACCCCGTCACCACCTCCTCGCCGCCTCGCGCAGTCGCCTGGCTGGGCTACGGCGGCCTCGTTCCCTTCGTGGGCCTGGCAGCAGCCAGTCTGATGGGGGTGGAACCGCGCGCGGCCTCGCAGGCCCTGCTCGCCTATGGTGCGGTGATCCTCAGTTTCGTGGGGGCCTTGCACTGGGCCTTTGCGATGCTCTGGCCCGAGTTGCCCACCAACCGGCGCATCTTCATGTACGCCTGGAGCACGGTGCCGGCCTTGCTCGCTTGGCCCGCTCTCCTGATCGAGCCGCGGACCGGCGGCGTCATCCTGGTGGCGGGCTTCGCCTTGCACTACCTGCAGGACCGACGCCTGGCGGCCCTGGGCCTGCTGCCCGCGTGGTACCTGCCGCTACGGCTGCGCCTATCGACGGTGGCTGTCGTGTGTCTGCTGGCGCCCGGGCTCAAGGCCGCGGCTGCCGCGGCCTGAACCCGCGGCGCACTATTACGGGGCATTACCCGCCAGCCGCCACCCCAAAATGGTGGAGCGCTCGCCGGGGGCACCGCGGGCGAGCGTCTTGCCGACGCGGCACAATCCCGCAGACAGGCACGGCGATTGCAAACGTCCTGCCCGAGCTTTCCAGGATGTGCCATGGACCTCACCCCCCGAGAAAAAGACAAGCTCCTGATCTTCACCGCTGCCTTGCTCGCCGAGCGCCGGCGCGCGCGCGGCCTCAAGCTCAATTACCCGGAGGCGGTCGCCCTGATCTCGGCGGCGGTCATGGAGGGCGCCCGCGACGGCAAGTCGGTAGCCGTCCTCATGAGCGAGGGTCGCAGCGTCCTCTCGCGCGACGACGTGATGGACGGCGTCGCCGAGATGATCCACGACATCCAGGTGGAAGCGACCTTTCCCGACGGCACGAAGCTGGTGACGGTGCACCAGCCGATATGTTGACCCCCCCGAAGCGCCTGCGGCGCTGCCCCCCGGGGGGGCGCCCTCGGTGGACCGGCGGAGCCGGATCCACGCGGGCATTGGGATTTGGCTCTGGCGGTCCCGCTGTTCTTTTTGGAAGTCATTTATGAAAACTCTGTCTCCCATTCGCTTGATCTCGGTCGGTCTGGCTTCGCTGGCGGTGCAGGCCCACGCCCATGAGGGGCACGGGGTCGCAGGGGCCTCCCACTGGCATGCCACCGACACCTTCGGCCTGATTGCCCTGGCCGCAGTGGTGGCCCTGGTGGTGTGGTTCACGCGCGGGGGCAAGTGATGGCACCCGGCGAACTGCTGATCGACGACGGCACCCACGACCTGAACCCCGGGCGCCGCACGGTCACCGTGGTCGTACGCAACACCTCACAGCGTCCGATCCAGGTGGGCTCGCACTACCACTTTGCCGAAACCAACGGCGCGCTGGACTTCGACCGCGCCGCCGCACACGGCATGCGCCTGAACCTGGCCTCCGGCACCGCGGTGCGCTTCGAGCCGGGGCAGCAACGCACGGTGGAACTGGTGGATTTCGCCGGTGACCGCGCGGTGTACGGCTTTCGCGGCCAGGTCCAAGGCAAGCTGTAGGAGGTAATCCATCATGGCAACCATCGGCCGCCGCGCCTACGCGGAAATGTTCGGGCCCACCAAGGGCGACCGGGTGCGCCTGGCCGACACCGACCTGGTGATCGAAGTCGAGGACGACTACACCCTGCGCGCCGGCGGCTACGGCGAAGAGGTGAAGTTCGGCGGCGGCAAGACCATCCGCGACGGCATGGCCCAGAGCCAGCGCAGTCGGGCGCAGGGCGCCGTCGACACGGTCATGACCAACGCCCTGGTGATCGACCACTGGGGCATCGTCAAGGCCGACATCGGCCTGAAGGACGGCCGCATCGCCGCCATCGGCAAGGCCGGCAACCCCGACACCCAGCCCGGCGTGGACATCATCATTGGCCCGGGCACTGAGGTCATCGCCTGCGAAGGCAGCATCGTCACCGCCGGCGGCATTGACAGTCACATCCACTTCATCTGCCCGCAGCAGATCGAGGAAGCCCTGGCCTCGGGCATCACCACCATGTTTGGCGGTGGCACCGGCCCAGCCACCGGCACCTTCGCCACCACCTGCACGCCCGGCCCCTGGCACATGGAGCGCATGCTGCAGGCCGCCGACGCCTTTCCGATGAACCTGGGCTTCATGGGCAAAGGCAACGCCAGCCAGCCGCAGGCCCTGCGCGAACAGATCGAGGCGGGGGCTATCGGCCTGAAACTGCACGAGGACTGGGGCAGCACGCCCAGCGCCATCAGCAACTGCCTGGATGTGGCCGACGAGATGGACATCCAGGTGGCGCTGCACTC
>CAZUKC010000228.1:0-2721 GCA_964620375.1 uncultured Ramlibacter sp.
CGGCGCCGTCGATGATGATGGTGTTTTCCTTGCCCACTTCGATGCGCTTGGCCTGGCCCAGGTCGTTCAGGGCGACCTTCTCGAGGGACATGCCCACTTCTTCGGCGATGACCTTGCCGCCGGTCAGGATGGCGATGTCTTCCAGCATGGCCTTACGACGGTCACCGAAGCCGGGGGCCTTGACGGCCACGACCTTCAGGATGCCGCGGATGGTGTTGACCACCAGGGTCGCCAGGGCCTCGCCCTCGACTTCTTCCGCGATGATCAGCAGCGGACGGCCGGACTTGGCCACCTGCTCCAGGGTGGGCAGCAGGTCACGGATGTTGCTGATCTTCTTGTCGTACAGCAGGACAAAGGGGTTGTCCAGGATGGCAGCCTGCTTGTCCGGGTTGTTGATGAAGTAGGGCGACAGGTAGCCGCGGTCGAACTGCATGCCCTCGACCACGTCGAGCTCGTTCTGCAGCGACTTGCCGTCTTCGACGGTGATCACGCCTTCCTTGCCAACCTTGTCCATGGCGTCGGCAATGATCTTGCCGATGGACTCGTCGCTATTGGCGGAGATCGAGCCGACCTGGGCGATCTCTTTCGAGGTGGTGGTGGGCTTGGAGGCCTTCTTCAGTTGCTCGGTCAGGGCCGTGACGGCCTTGTCGATGCCGCGCTTGAGGTCCATCGGGTTCATGCCAGCGGCCACGTACTTCATGCCTTCGCGCACGATGGCCTGGGCCAGCACGGTGGCGGTGGTGGTGCCGTCACCGGCGTTGTCGGAGGTCTTGGAAGCGACTTCCTTGACCATCTGGGCGCCCATGTTCTGGAGCTTGTCCTTGAGTTCGATTTCCTTGGCCACGGACACACCGTCCTTGGTCACGGTGGGGGCGCCGAAAGAGCGCTCGAGCACCACGTTGCGGCCCTTGGGGCCCAGGGTGACCTTGACCGCGTTGGCCAGGATGTTCACGCCTTCGACCATGCGGGCGCGGGCGTCGCCGCCGAAAGTGACTTCTTTTGCTGCCATTTGAATGACTCCGTAAATTCAGTGATGAAGAGGGGGGTGGGCGTGGAATCGCGGTGCGATCACTTCTCCACCACGGCGAACAGGTCGTCTTCCTTCATGACCAGCAGCTCGTCGCCGCCGACCTTGACGGTCTGGCCGCTGTACTTGCCGAACAGGACGCGGTCGCCGACCTTGATGTTCATGGCGACCAGATCGCCCTTGTCGTTCTTGCGGCCGGGGCCGACGGCCAGGACTTCACCCTGGTCCGGTTTCTCGGCGGCGGTGTCGGGGATCACGATGCCCGAGGCGGTCTTGGTCTCGTTTTCGAGGCGCTTGACGATCACGCGATCGGCGAGGGGACGAAGTTTCATGGGTTCTCCTTGACTTCTGATTGAGAGGACATCAAAAAGCGCCACCCGATGTAGCGCTTAGGTATGTACCTGAGGGGTGCTAGCACTCAACCTCAGCGAGTGCTAATCATACGGGCTTTCTGGCCGGTTTCAAGACCTGGGGCCAAGGCTGGGCCCGATGCGGGGCCAAAGCGGTGGCGCAGCCCCTATAGTCGGACGTCATGCACCTTCTGCGGCGCCACCCCCTGCTGAGGCGCGCCGCCGTTGCCCACTGGCGCCTGGGACGCCTGCCCCCCACCCTCAAGGGCATGCTCTGGTCGGCCGCGGCCGGAGCCATCTTCGTGATGCTCAATGCCCTGATGCGCAAGCTCAGCCTGGAGCTCAGCGCCTTCCAGACCCAGTTCCTGCGCTACCTGATGGGGCTGGTCGTGATGATGCCGCTGGTGCTGCGCGCCGGGCTGGCCAGCCTGTGGCCAGTCAGCCCGGGCGGGCAATTCCTGCGCGGTGCGGTGCACACCCTGGGTCTGGTGGTGTGGTTCGCCGCGGTGCCCCATATCACGCTGGCCGATACCACCGTGATCGGCTTCACCACGCCGCTCTTCATCATGCTGGGCGCGGCGCTGTTCCTGGCCGAGCCGATGCGCTGGTCGCGCTGGATCGCAGCCGGCCTGGGGATGACGGGCGTGCTCATCGTCGTCGGGCCGCGCCTGACCGGTGAGGGCGGCGCCTACCTCCTGATCATGCTGTGCTCGGCCCCGATCTACGCGGTGTCCTTCCTGCTCACGAAGGCCCTGACGCGCTACGAGCGGCCGGCGGTCATCGTGCTGTGGCAGTCGATCACCGTCACCCTCCTGAGCCTGCCGCTGGCCCTGGTCGGATGGCAGTGGCCCAGCGCGTGGCAGTGGGGCATCTTCCTGGTGTGCGGCATCCTGGGCTCGGGTGGGCACTATTGCCTGACGCGCTCCTATGTCGCGGTGGACATCTCGGCGACGCAGTCGGTGAAGTTTCTGGAGCTGGTGTGGGCCGCGGCCCTGGGCTGGCTGGCCTTTGGCGACACCCTCAGCGGCTGGACCGTGGTGGGGGGCGTGGTGATCTGCGCCTCCACGGTGTGGATCGCGCGGCGAGAGGCCCGGGCCGCGAGCTGAGCGCGCGGCGCGTCGGACACGCCTTCAGGCGTTGGTGATGCCGCCAGCCACATGCCCTGCGGGCACATGCCGCGCGGCATGGTTCACATGCCCGGTCTGGTCGTCAAAGAAAAAGTCGGGCTCGAACTCGCGCAGGAACTCGCCCTTGGGCAGACCGCCCAGGAACATGGCTTCGTCCACCTCGATGTTCCAGTCCATCAGCGTGCGGATGGCGCGTTCGTGTGCGGGGGCGCTGCGC
>CAZUKC010000229.1:0-2693 GCA_964620375.1 uncultured Ramlibacter sp.
TCAGGATGACCCGCAGGCCGATGGCGCCGGCGGTGCCGTAGATGATGCCCAGGCGTCGCTGCTTGGGCGGCAAACCGCGGCAGGCCAGGGCGATGACCACCGCGTTGTCGCCGCCGAGCAGGATGTCGATGAGGATGATCTGGCCAACGGCGATCCAGAACGAGGCGGTGGACAATGCTTCCATGATGGGGAGTGCGGGCCCGACTTCCTGGGCTTAAAAAAATAAAGGGCCGATTGTCCACGAAGACATTCGGCCCTTCATGTCGTAGGCCTGTGGGGACCCGGGTGGCCTGCGGGTTTGCCCCAATCAGAGCAGCGACTTGAGCAGGCGGCCCATTTCGGAGGGGTTGCGGGTGACTTTGAAGCCGCATTCCTCCATGATGGCCAGCTTGGCGTCGGCGGTGTCAGCACCGCCGGAGATCAGCGCGCCGGCATGGCCCATGCGCTTGCCGGGGGGGGCGGTAACGCCGGCGATGAAGCCGACCACCGGTTTCTTCATATTGGCCTTGCACCAGCGGGCGGCATCCGCCTCGTCGGGGCCGCCGATCTCGCCGATCATGATGACGGCGTCGGTGTCGGGGTCGTTGTTGAAGGCCTGCATCACGTCGATGTGCTTGAGGCCGTTGATCGGGTCGCCGCCGATGCCCACCGCGGACGACTGGCCGATGCCCAGCTCGGTGAGCTGCGCCACGGCCTCATAGGTCAGGGTGCCCGAGCGGGAGACCACGCCGATGCGGCCCTTCTTGTGGATGTGGCCCGGCATGATGCCGATCTTGATTTCGTCGGGGGTGATCAGGCCCGGGCAGTTGGGGCCCAGCAGCAGGGTCTTCTTGCCGCCGGCGGCTTCCTTGGCCTTCATCCTGTTGCGCACTTCGAGCATGTCCTTGACCGGAATGCCCTCGGTGATGCAGATGGCCAGGTCCAGGTCGGCTTCGACGGCTTCCCAGATGGCGGCGGCAGCGCCCGCGGGCGGCACGTAGATCACGGAGACGGTCGCGCCGGTCTGCTGGGCGGCTTCCTTGACCGAGGCGTAGATCGGGATGTCGAAGATCTTCTCGCCCGCCTTCTTGGGGTTCACGCCCGCCACGAAGCAGTGCTTGCCGTTGGCGTATTCCTGGCACTTCTCGGTGTGGAACTGGCCGGTCTTGCCGGTGATGCCCTGGGTGATGACCTTGGTGTTTTTGTTGATGTAGATCGACATGTGGGTTCCTTCAGGGCTTACTTGACGGCGGCCACGACTTTTTGCGCGGCTTCGGCCATGGTGTCGGCGCTGATGATCGGCAGGCCCGATTCGGCCAGCATCTTCTTGCCCAGTTCCTCGTTGGTGCCCTTCATGCGCACGACCAGCGGCACGGAGAGGTTCACCGCCTTGCAGGCGGTGATGACGCCGGTGGCGATGGTGTCGCACTTCATGATGCCGCCGAAGATGTTGACCAGGATGGCCTTGACCTTCTTGTTTTTCAGCATGATCTTGAAGGCCTCGGTGACCTTCTCGGGGGTGGCACCGCCGCCTACGTCCAGGAAGTTGGCGGGCTCGGCGCCAAACAGCTTGATGGTGTCCATGGTGGCCATGGCCAGGCCCGCGCCGTTCACGAGGCAGCCGATGTTGCCGTCCAGGCTGATGTAGGCCAGGTCGAACTTGGAGGCCTCGATTTCGGCGGGGTCCTCTTCGTCCAGGTCACGCAGGGCCACGATGTCAGGGTGGCGAAACAGCGCGTTGGAATCGAAGTTGAACTTGGCGTCCAGGGCGATGATGTTGCCCTTGGAGTCGCGGTTCAGGGGGTTGATCTCGACGAGCGACGCGTCGGTGTCCATGTAGCACTTGTAAAGCTTCTGGCACACGTCGACGAACTGGGCGACGGAGTCGGCGGGCATGCCAATGCCCTTGGCGATCTCCTGGCCCTGCGCGGGGGTCAGGCCGGTGAGCGGATCGACGAAGACCTTGACGATCTTCTCGGGGGTGGCGTGGGCCACTTCCTCAATGTCCATGCCGCCTTCGCTGGAGGCGATGAAGGCCACCTTCTGGGTGGCGCGGTCGGTGACGACCGAAAGGTAGTACTCCTTCTGGATGTCGGCGCCGTCCTCGATGTACAGGCGACGCACCTTCTGGCCTTCGGGGCCGGTCTGATGGGTCTTGAGCTGCATGCCCAGGATCTGGCCGGCCAGGTCCTTGACCTGGTCGATGGACTTGGCGACCTTCACGCCACCGCCCTTGCCGCGGCCGCCCGCGTGGATCTGGGCCTTGACCACCCACACCGGACCGCCGAGTTTCTGGGCGGCTTCAACCGCCTCCTGGACGGTGAAGGCGGGAATGCCGCGCGGGACGGGCACGCCAAAGCTGCGCAAGATCTCCTTGCCTTGGTACTCGTGGATCTTCATGAGGGGGTCTCTCTTGAGAAACTTGTCTGGGGTGCCCGGCAGGGTCTAGGCAGGCCGGGTGTGGGGTGCCGGATAGCAGCCTTCGACTGTATCATGCTGCACAGCACCAATCCTGGGTGGCGCATCTTCCGTGGCGCTGACACGGCGCCGCTTTTTTACCGGTCCCACCATGCCCAAAGTATTCATTGACGGCGAAGCCGGCACCACAGGACTTCAGATCCGGGAGCGCCTCGCGCACCTGCCCGCGATCGAGCTGGTCAGCATCGACCCGGCCCGCCGCAAGGACCCCGAGGCCAAGCGCGAGCTCATGGCCG
>CAZUKC010000230.1:0-2678 GCA_964620375.1 uncultured Ramlibacter sp.
ACCAGCTTCTTCAACCCCGCCGCCGGCGGCGACCCGGTGATGTACCAGCACATCTTCTGGTTCTTCGGTCACCCCGAGGTCTACATCATGATCCTGCCGGCCTTCGGCATCATCAGCCAGGTCGTGCCCGCGTTCTCGCGCAAGAAGCTGTTCGGCTATGCCTCCATGGTGTACGCCACTTCGTCCATCGCCATCCTGTCGTTCATCGTGTGGGCCCACCACATGTTCACGACCGGCATGCCCGTGACCGGCCAGCTGTTCTTCATGTACGCCACGATGCTGATCGCGGTGCCCACCGCAGTGAAGATCTTCAACTGGATCGCCACCATGTGGCAGGGGTCCATGACCTTCGAGACCCCGATGCTGTTCGCGGTCGGCTTCATCTTCGTGTTCACCATGGGCGGCTTCACCGGCCTGATCCTGGCCATGGCGCCGGTCGACCTGCTGCTGCAAGACACCTACTACGTCGTGGCCCACTTCCACTACGTGCTGGTGGCCGGTTCGCTCTACGCACTGTTTGCGGGCTTCTACTACTGGGTCCCGAAGTGGACCGGTGTCATGTACAACGAGACCCGCGGCAAGATCCACTTCTGGTGGTCGCTGATCTCCTTCAACATCACCTTCTTCCCGATGCACTTCCTGGGCCTGGCTGGCATGCCGCGTCGCTACGCCGACTACGCCATGCAGTTCGCCGACTTCAACGCGATCGCCTCGGTGGGTGCCTTCGCCTTCGGCATCGCGCAGGTGTACTTCTTCTTCTTCGTCGCACTGCCTTGCATGATGGGCAAGGGCGAGAAGGCGGCTCAGCGCCCCTGGAACGACGCCGACGGCAAGGGTGCCGAGGGCCTGGAGTGGGAAGTGCCGTCGCCGGCTCCGTTCCACACCTTCGAGAATCCGCCCAAGCTGGACGCCACCGCCTCCCGCGTGGTGGGCTGACTGCCGGGAAAACAGGAGCATCTCCGTGTCCGAACCCGACGACCGCAAGAAGTCCAACCTGCGCCTGGGCCTGATCCTGGCGTCTGTCGTGGCGGTCTTCTTCCTCGGGTTCGTGGCCAAGATGCTGCTTCTGGGGCGCTGAGGGGCCGCAACGCACCATGAGCTCGACTCGCGCCAACACCCAGATGGTCGGCAAGCTGGTCGTCGTGGCGGCCGGCATGTTCGCCTTCGGCTATGCGCTCGTGCCCCTGTACGAAAAGATCTGTGAGCTCACCGGCATCAACATCCTCGCCCTGGGCGAGCGCCAGGTCCCAGGCGGTTCGACCGCCCAGCCGCAGAACACCCAGGTCGACACCAGTCGTACGATCACCGTCGAATTCGACGCCAACGCCCGCGGCCCCTGGCAGTTCAAGCCGGCCCAGGCTTCGATGCAGGTGCACCCGGGCCAGCTGGCCACGGTGATGTACGAGTTCCAGAACGTGCAGGACCGCGCGATGTCGGCTCAGGCCATCCCGAGCTATGCGCCGCGCCAGGCCGCCGCGCACTTCAACAAGCTCGAGTGCTTCTGCTTCAACCAGTACACGCTTGCCCCTGGCGAGAAGAAGCAGTGGCCGGTGGCCTTCGTCATCGACCCCAAGCTGTCCAAGGACGTGACCACCATCACGCTGTCCTATACGTTCTTCGAGGTGGGCGCCCGCACCCCCGCTGCCCCGACGGCAGCCGTGATGGCGCCGGCGCCAACCGCCGCGGCGCCCCAACCCTCCGCACAGGAGCCGCGCTCGTGAGCGCGATACCCGTCATGCTGGAGAAGGCCCCCGCTGAATCCCGCACAGGCGCTCTGGTCCGCACGGTCAAGGCCGTGGCCTGGGCCTTCCTGGGCATCCGCAAGAACAGCGACTACCAGTCCGACCTGGGCACGCTCAACCCCTTCCACCTCATCGCGGTCGCCCTGGTGGGCGCGGCGCTGTTCGTGGGTGGGCTGATCGCCTTGGTGCACTGGATCGTGCCGTGACGGTTTTGTTTTGAGTTTTCACCAGAGTTTTCGGAATCAGGAGTTGAGATGAGTACCAGCGCCCCCGGCACCACGCCGTACTACTACGTGCCCCAGCCGTCGCGTCACCCGGCCATGATGGCCTTTGGCCTGTTCTTCGTCATCCTGGGCGCTGGGCAGTGGGTCAACAGCGTCGCGTGGGGCCAATGGGCCCTCTACTTCGGCCTGGCCTGGATCGCGGTCGTGCTATTCCAGTGGTTCCGCGACGCCGTCAAGGAGAGTGAAGGCGGCCTGTACGGACACAAGGTCGACCTGTCCTTCCGCTGGAGCATGAGCTGGTTCATCTTCTCGGAAGTGATGTTCTTCGGTGCGTTCTTCTCCGCCCTGTGGTGGATGCGCGCGCACTCGGTGCCGGCCTTGGGCGGCCTGGAGAATTCTCTGCTGTGGCCCGACTTCAAGGCCGCCTGGCCCAGCACCGCGCCGGGTGTCACCGCCTCGCCCGCCGGCATCGTCGAGCCCTTCCAGACCATGACCCCGTTCTGGCTGCCGACGATCAACACCGCGCTGCTGCTCACTTCGGGCGTCACCCTGACCATCGCCCACCACGCGCTGCAGGCCGGTAACCGTGCCAAGACCATCACCTGGATGTGGGCCACCGTGGTCCTGGGCCTGGTGTTCCTGTTCGTGCAGGGCTATGAGTATGTTCACGCCTACCGCGACCTGAACCTCAAGCTCACCTCCGGGGCCTACG